>JBIJAP010000306.1:0-4645 GCA_044345715.1 Rubrivivax sp. | reverse complement strand
CGCCAGCACCAACGTGACGGCGCTGCGCTCGTGCGCCGGCAGCTTCTGGTCGGCCAGGTGCTGCTGGGCGAAGTCTTGCGCCAGGCGCTGCAGCCGCTCTTCGAACATCAGCACCTGCGCCGGCGCCAGGCGGCCGTGCACCAGCATCAGCGTCTCGCCAGGGCCGCCAAAGTCGCCGGCAAAGTAGTCGGCCATCGCGCGCTCGCGAAAGAAGCGCATCACCGGGCCGTCGGGGCGCCAGCGGAAGGCCTTGTCGATCTTCAGGCGGTAGCGCAGCTGCGTCCCCGGGCCCTGGCGCAACTCGATCAGGCCGAGCTGGTGCAGCGCCATCAGGCACGCCGTGGCCTGCGGCCGGCTGAGGGTGTAGGCAGCGACGATCTGCTCTACGCTCCACTGGCTCATCACGCACAACGTGGTCAGCAGCAGCTTGGGGTCGCGCACCACGGCCTGTTCCTGCGCCTCGCTCAGTTCGCGCCGCGGCGGCGTGGCCTGCGCCACCTGCCGCGCGAGCTCGGCGAAGTCCATGCGCAGCACGGCCAGCACCTCGTCGATGCGCGACAGCGTCAGGTCGCCCTTGGCGAAGATGCGCTTGACGCTGCTCTCGGCCAGGCCCAACTCGGCGGCCAGTTGGGCGTAGGTGATGCCGGCGCGGCGCAACTCGGCCTTGAGGGCGACGACGAGGTCTTGCGTGCTGCTCATGGGTGGTGGTTCAAAGAGTATCGCGAGACGATACCGCAAGGCTCAAGCGGCGTCACGCCAACCAGGGCGATAGATACCCGTCGGCGAGCTCGGCACGATGCGCTCCATGTTCAACCACGCCGCATCGCCGGCCCCGATCATGGAAACCGCCCTCCGTCTTGTCCGCCACGACACCCGCGCCTGGAAGCTGCAGGTGTGGACCAGTTTCGGCACCGCTGTCACGCTGGCCGGCATCGGCCTGGCCTGGCTGCCGGGCGAGGACCTGGACCGTGCGTTCATGTTCATGGGCTACCTGTTCACGCTGTCCAGTGCCTTTGCGCTGGCCAAGCACGTGCGGGACAACGAGGCCCGCCGTGTCGACACGCCGATGTGGAACCTGGTGGTCTGGAGCGGCTTTGCGCTCGCCATGGCGCTGACGGCCTGGGGCCTGTGGCGCATGGAAGTCAACCCCACCTACAAGGCCTTCCTGGGTGTGAGCTGGTTGTTCCTCGTGAGCGCCGCCTTCACGCTGGCCAAGACGCTGCGCGATGCGCACGAGGCCGCACTCGCCGAGGCCGTGCACGCCGCTCGCAACGCCCACCCCGCCCGCGGCGAATGAACCGCCCCATCACCCAACGGAGAACGAGCATGTGGAAACAACTGATCGCATCCGCGGCCTGCGCCGCGCTGCTGGGCGCGGGTGTGGCCAGCCCCGCCCAGGCCCAAGGCGGGTTGTCGGAGGCCAGTGCCTTGTCGATGCTGCCGCTGGCGGTGTCGGTGGCCGCACCGGCCCTGCTGCTGTCGGCCGGCGTGGGCCTCACGGTGGTGGCTGTGGAGGCCAGCGCCACGGGCACGGTGTGGGTGCTGGAGCGGGCGTCCGATGGCGCACGCGCCAGTGTCACCGTCAGCGGTACGGTGGTGGGCGGCGCCTCGCTGCTGGTCGGTGCGGCCGTCACGGTGACGGCGGTGTCGGCCGGCTGGGTGTTGTCGGCGGCAGGGCAGGTGATTGCCTTCGTGCCCAACGAGCTGGGCAAGGCCTTGTTGCACAACGAGCGGATCACACGATGAGGCGCACGCTGCTCATCCTGGTGCTGGCGGCGGCTGCCGCTGGCGCCCACGCCGGCCGCCCCTGTGAACCCTGGCGCCCGGGCGTGCACGACGTGGTGCAGGCGCTCGACCTGGCCACCCGCACCGCGAAGGCGCTCGACGCCACCGGCGCGCAGGTGGTCGTGATCGCCCGCGCCGGGCAGGATCTCTCGCGCTGGCGGCTGCGCTACAGCCACCTGGGCTGGGCGGTGAAGTCGCCCCAGGGCTGGCGCGTCGTGCACAAGCTCAACCACTGTGGCAGCGCGCGGGCCGATCTGTATCGTCAGGGCCTGGCCGAATTCTTCATGGACGATCTGCACGACCCCGTCGCCGCCTATGCGGTGCCCACGCCCGCCGTGCAAGCCGCACTGCAGCCGCTGCTGGCCGACGACTTCCGCGCCGGCCAACTGCACGAGCCGGCCTACAACATGGTCGCCTACCCCTGGGCGCAGCGTTACCAGCAAAGCAACCAGTGGGCGATCGAGACACTGGCGCTGGCGCTCGAGCCCAGCGCCAACAGCCGCCCGCGTGCCCAGGCCTGGCTGCGCTTCAAGGGCTACGAGCCGACGGTGTTGCGCATCCCCGCCTTCACGCGGCTGGGCGCGCGGGTGGGCAGCGCGCACATCGCCTTCGACGACCACCCGAACGCGCTGCGCTACGCCGACCACATCGAGACGGTGACGGTGGACTCGGTGTTCGCCTGGCTCGAACGCGCGCAGCTCGCCGGTCGCGTGCAGACCCTGCGCTGAAGCTGTGGAGACGACGCGATGAAACGCCGCCACCTGCTGCTGGGCTGCTGCGCCGCCATGGGCGCCGGCCTTTTTACGGGCTTGGGCCTGCGCGCCACCGGCCCCTTGACCAACCCCTGCCGCGGCACGCTGCCGCCCGAGTTGGCGAACCACGATCTCGTGCGCCGTGCGCTCGAAGGCCTGGACCTCACGCGCCTTGTCGACACCCACGCCCACCTGCTGGGCACGGGCGACGGCGGCAGTGGCTGCAGTGTGCACCCGAGCCTGCACCAGTGGTGGCAGCCGAAGGAGGTGCTGCGCCGCAAGGGCATCCTGAATGCCGCCTGCATCGACGAAGACGCCGTGGCCTCGATCGACCACGCCTACGTCGAGCGTCTGCACGCGCTGGCGGCTGATTTCCCCGCCGGCGCGCGCTGGTGGCTCTTCGCCTTCGACCAGGCGCACGACGACGCCGGCCGCGCCGTGCCCGACTGGAGCACTTTCCATGTGCCCGATGCCTACGCCGCCCAGGTGGCCAAGGCCAGCGGCGGGCGCTTCGCCTGGGTGGCGTCGATCCACCCCTACCGCGAAGACGCGCTGCCGGCGCTGGAGGCCGCGCTGGGCGCGGGCGCCGTGGCCGTGAAGTGGCTGCCCAGCTCGATGAACATCGACCTGCGCGACGCGCGCTGCCGCCCGTTCTGCGAGCGCCTGGCACGTGCCGGCGTGCCGCTGGTGGTGCACAGCGGCGAAGAGAAGGCGGTGCCCGGCGCCCACCGCGAGGAGTTCGGCAACCCGCTTCACGTGCGCACGCTGCTGGCCCACGGCGCGCCGGTGATCGTGGCGCACTGCGGCTCGCTGGGCAGCGCCATCGACGAAGACCTGCCGTCCAAGCCCGTGGTGCCGGCCTTCGACCTGTTTGCGCGCCTGATGGACGAGCGCGCCCACGAGGGCCGGCTCTTCGGTGACCTGTCGGCCGTGTTCCAGCGCAACCGCACCGACGCCGTCTGGCACGCGCTGCTGTCGCGCCCGGCCTGGCATGGCCGGCTGCTGCACGGCTCCGATCACCCGCTGCCCGGCGTGATGCCGCTGGTGAGCTTCAAGCGCTTCATCCGCGCCGGGCTGCTGGACGAGGCGGCCGCCGCGCCGCTGCAGCGCCTGCGCGAACACAACCCCTTGCTCGCCGATCTCGTGATCAAGCGCACGCTGCGACACCAGGGCCGCGGCCTGGCGGCAGCCGTGTTCGAGGGTCGGGCGCTCGACACTCTGGCCTCCTTCAAGACCACCTCCGCATGAGCCATCCCAACCAGTTCGCGCTGCTCGGCCAACGGCGTTTCGCCCCGTTCTTCTGGGTGCAGTTCCTGGGCGCCGGCAACGACAACGTCTTCAAGTTCGCCTTCACGGTGATGGTCACCTACCAGCTGCAGGTGAGCTGGCTGCCGGCCTCGCAGGCGGGCCTGGTGATCGGGGCCCTGTTCATCCTGCCCTACCTGCTGTTCAGCGCCACCAGCGGGCAGCTGGCGGACAAGCACCCGAAGGAGGTGCTGATCCGCTTCGTCAAGACGCTGGAGATCGCCATCATGGCCGTCGCGGCCTGGGGCTTCGCGCAGCAGAACGTGCCGCTGCTGCTGGCCTGCGTCTTCTTGATGGGGCTGCACAGCACGCTGTTCGGCCCGGTGAAGTTCGCCTATCTGCCGCAGCACCTGAACGAGCGCGAGCTCACCGGCGGCAACGGCATGGTCGAGATGGGCACCTTCGTCGCCATCCTGCTGGGCAACGTGGCCGGTGGGTTGCTGATCGCGGTGCCGCAGGTCGGGCCGCAGTACGTGGCCGCGGCCTGTCTGCTGCTGGCGGTGCTGGGCCGCGTCATGGCGCAGGCGATTCCCCACTCGCCGCCCACCGATCCCGGCCTCGTCATCAACTGGAACCCGTTCACCGAGACCTGGCGGAACCTGAAGCTTGCGCACGGCAACGTGGTGGTGTTCCGGTCGCTGCTGGGCATCAGCTGGATGTGGTTCTTCGGCGCCGTGTTCCTGAGCCAGTTTCCGGTGTTTGCGCGCGAGGTGCTGCATGGCAACGAGCAGGTGGCCTCGCTGCTGCTGGTGGTGTTCTCCATTGGCATCGGCACTGGCGCACTGCTGTGCGAGATGCTCAGC
>JBIJAP010000367.1:0-3902 GCA_044345715.1 Rubrivivax sp. | reverse complement strand
TGCCGGCGGCGTCGCCTGACCACAGCAGCGTGCCAGCGGCCAGCGGCCACTCGCTGCCGGCGCATTCGAGCAGCGCGGCCTCGTGCGTGTACAGGCCGCGCCAGCGCGCATGCGGCTGCCAGGCGCGGCCAGCTTCAGCGCGCTGCAGGTGGCTGCGGCCGGCGCCGCGGCGAGCCATCAGGTTGAGGTCGTCGGTGGCGTCGGCGAGCAGCCGGCAAGCCGGCGCATCGGCGCCGTCGAAGGCCAGCGGTTCGGACTTGGGCGTGAGCGGCAGCACCCGCTCGCCCCAGGACAGCGCCACGCCCGTACCCGCCAGCACCGCGAAGTGCCGCACGATGCCGGGGTAGGCGCTGAACGGGCCGTCGCGCTCGATGCGCGCCACGCTCACGCGCAGCTGCCAGTCGCCGCCAGTGGGCCATGCCAGCAGCTCTTGCGTGGTGCCGCCGCCGTTGCGCCAAGGCTGCGCGGGCACGGCGCTGCGGTGGACGAGCTTCATGCGGCCTCGGCGCGCCACAGCACGGGGAACAGCGGGTGGTCCATCGGCGCGCCGGCCGGCAGTTCTTCGGCCAGGCCGGGGAACTCGGGGCTGGTCTTCCAGCGCCGCGGCGCATGGCGCATGTCGTCGCCCAGGAAGCGCACGCTGAAGACCCGACGGCGCCGGTCGGCATCCACGCCCGCCGTGGCGTGCAGCGTGAGCATGTGGAAGGCCACCACGTCGCCCGGCTCCAGCGCCCAGCCGAGAAGCCGGTGCGCGCTGCGGTCGGCCTCGATGTCGGGCAGTTCCGCCAGGCTGCCTTCGGGGAACCAGCGCGCCTCGTGCGTCATGAAGGTGCGCGGCATCAGCCAGGGGCCCCGGTGCGAGCCGGCCAGGAACTCCAGCGTCGAGTGCCGGCGCACCGGGTCGGCCGGGATCCAGAAGCTCACGTTCTGCCGGCCTTCGACGTTGTAGTAGGGCTGGTCCTGGTGCCAGGGCGTGGGCGCGCGCGTGCCGGGCTCCTTGGTGAGCATGTGGTCGTGGTACAGCCGGGCGATGGTGCTGCCCATCAGCAGGCCGGCGGCCGCGGCCAGCGGCGAATGCTCGATGAGGGCGCGGTAGTCGGGGTTGCTCTGCCAGCAGCAGAAGTCCTCGATGAAGAAGCCGGGGTCGTCGGGCCGGCTGGCGACGATGGCGCGCGGGCTGGGTGCAGCCAGGTTGGCGTCGATGCCGTGGGCCAGGGAGGCCTGCTCGGTGGCGTCGAGCAGGCCGCGCAGCACCACGGCGCCGTCGCGCGCGAAGTCGGCCGCGAGAGCGGGCGTGACGACGCGGCGGGCGCGCTCGGTGTAGGTGGGCCCGTTCAAGGCTCGAACTCCCCTTGCAGCGTGTAGCGCCGCCCCGGGTGCACCAGCCGCGCGATCGTGATCGGCGCGCGCCGGCTGAAGGTGCGGCGCACCACCACCAGGCAGGGCTCGTCGGCGGCCACGCCGAGCAGGCGTGCCTCTTGTGCGGTGGGGCGCGCGGCATCGACCTGGAACTGCGCACGCCACAGCGAGGTGCTCTCGAACAGCACATGGGTGGGCGTGTGCTGCGTGAAGTCGGCCTGCAGAAAGGCGGGTGCCTCGGCGGGGTTGACGTAGCGGTCTTCGCACTGCAGCGGCAGGCCGTCTTCGAGGTGCACGATGAGCACGTGGAAGACCTCGGCGCCCTCGGCCAGCCCCAGCTGCGCGGCCAGCGCGGCGCCAGCGCGTTCGGCGCGCTGCAGGTGCACACGCGCCTGGTGGCGGTGGCCGCGCGCCACGATCTCGTCGTGCACGTCGGAGATGGTCAGCGTGCTGCTCACGCGGTGCAGCGGCGCAGCGAAAGTGCCGACGCCTTGCGTGCGCAGAACGAGCCCTTCGGCCTGCAGCTCGCGCAGCGCGCGGTTCACCGTCATGCGGCTCACGCCGAAGGCGGCCACCAGCTCGGCCTCGGAGGGCATCAGCTCGCGCGGCGCCCATCGGCCGCTGGCCAAGCCGTCCTTCAGGTGCTGCTTGACCTGGGCGTAGGGAGCCAAGCGTGAGGCGGTGGAAACCATGACGGCATCCTACTTGCCTAGGCTTGTCTAGACAACTACAGTCTGGGCAAACCCTGGAGCCCGCGATGACCGATCTGTCCACCGCCCGCCACCTGCACACCGCTCCCGGCCCGCGCCCGGTGCGCGCCGCGCGCGGCAGCCAGATCAGCTGCGTCAACTGGCTGGCCGAGGCCGCACTGCGCATGCTGCAGAACAACCTCGATCCCGAGGTGGCGGAGAACCCCGACGCGCTGGTGGTCTACGGCGGCATCGGCAAGGCCGCGCGCAACTGGGACTGCTATGAGGCCATCGTCAAGAGCTTGAAGGCGTTGAAAGCCGACGAGACCCTGCTCATCCAGAGCGGCAAGCCGGTGGGCGTGTTCCGCACCCACGAAGACGCACCCCGCGTGCTGCTGGCCAACAGCAACCTGGTACCGAAGTGGGCCACGTGGGAGCACTTCTCCAAGCTCGACCAGGCCGGCCTGATGATGTACGGCCAGATGACGGCGGGCAGCTGGATCTACATCGGCAGCCAGGGCATCGTGCAGGGCACCTACGAGACCTTCGTCGAGGCCGGCGTGCAGCACTACGGCGGCAGCCTGAAGGGCCGCTGGATCCTGACGGCGGGCCTGGGCGGCATGGGCGGCGCGCAGCCGCTGGCGGCCACCTTCGCCGGCGCCTGCAGCCTGAACATCGAGTGCCAGCAAAGCCGCATCGACTTCCGCCTGAAGAGTCGCTACGTCGACGAGCAGGCGACGGATCTGGATGACGCGCTGGCCCGCATCGCGCGCTACACCGCCGAGGGCCGTGCCGTCAGCGTGGCGCTGCTGGGCAACGCGGCCGAGCTGCTGCCGGAGCTCGTCAAGCGCGCCCGTGCCGGCGGTCTGCGCCCCGACATCGTGACCGATCAGACCAGCGCCCACGACCTCGTGAACGGCTACCTGCCCGCGGGCTGGAGCGTGGCGCAATGGAAGGCCGCCGCGGCCGACCCCGCGCAGCACGCCGCCCTGCGCGAGGCCGCGGCCCGCAGTTGCGCGCAGCACGTGCAGGCCATGCTCGACTTCCAGTCGCTCGGCGTGCCCACGGTGGACTACGGCAACAACATCCGCCAGGTGGCCTTCGACGCCGGCGTGAAGAACGCGTTCGACTTCCCCGGCTTCGTGCCGGCCTACGTGCGGCCGCTGTTCTGCCGCGGCAAGGGGCCGTTCCGCTGGGTGGCGCTGAGCGGCGACCCGGAAGACATCCGCAAGACCGACGCCAAGATGAAGGAGCTGTTCCCGGACGACGCCCATCTGCACCGCTGGCTCGACATGGCCGGCGAGCGCATCGCCTTCCAGGGCTTGCCGGCGCGCATCTGCTGGATCGGCCTGGGCGAGCGCCACCGCGCCGGCCTGGCCTTCAACGACATGGTGAAGAGCGGCGAGCTGAAGGCGCCCATCGTCATCGGACGCGATCACCTCGACAGCGGCAGCGTCGCCAGCCCCAACCGCGAGACCGAGGCGATGAAGGACGGGTCGGATGCCGTGAGCGACTGGCCGCTCCTGAACGCGCTGCTCAACACCGCCGGTGGTGCCACCTGGGTGAGCCTGCACCACGGCGGCGGTGTCGGCATGGGCTACTCGCAGCACAGCGGCGTGGTCATCGTCTGCGACGGCACCGAGGCGGCGGCCAAGCGCATCGAGCGCGTGCTCTGGAACGATCCCGCCACCGGCGTGATGCGCCACGCCGATGCCGGCTACGACAGCGCCGTGCAGTGCGCGCGCGAGCAGGGCCTGAACCTGCCGATGGTCAAGTGAAGGGCTGACCGCGATGCTGCTGCGCCCTGGCGAACTCACGCTCGAAGAACTGCAGGCCATCCACGCCGGCCCGGAT
>JBIJAP010000305.1:0-4690 GCA_044345715.1 Rubrivivax sp. | reverse complement strand
GCCCTCAAGTCGAGCAGCGCAGGGCAGCCGGCCCGCAGGGCCGGCCGCTTCAACTCACGCCGCAGCCCCCGCCCGCACAGCCCTTTGCCGCGGCGATGTTTCGAGTGGAAGCGGAGGTGCGCCACCAGGCTTCGACAGGCCTGTCCTGAGCCTGTCGAAGGGCTCAGCCCGAACGGAGGCGGGGGATGAACGGCTTGAGTTGAACGCCCGCAACGGGCCGACAGGGCAGTCGCCGGCGCAGCGGCAGGCACTGCGACTGCGCACCGACAATGGCGCCATGACCCAAGCCCCGGCCACCGTACCCTCGCCCTCTTCCACCGGCCCTGCCTTCTCGACCCTGCCGCTGGCCCCCCACGTGCTGGCTAATCTGCAGAGCCTGGGCTATGCGGCGATGACGCCGATCCAGGCCGCCAGCCTGCCGCTGGCGCTGGCCGGCAAGGACCTCATCGCGCAGGCCAAGACGGGCAGCGGCAAGACAGCGGCTTTTGGGCTGGCGCTCCTGGCGCGGCTGAACCCGCGCCACTTCGGCGTGCAGGCCCTTGTGCTGTGCCCCACGCGCGAGCTGGCCGACCAGGTGGCGCAGGAAGTGCGCCGCCTGGCGCGCGCCGAGGACAACATCAAGCTCGTCACGCTGTGCGGTGGCGTGCCGCTGCGGCTGCAGATGGCCAGCCTGGCGCACGGCGCGCACGTGGTGGTGGGCACGCCCGGGCGTGTGCTCGACCACCTGCGGCGCGAGTCGCTCGTGCTTGAGGGCCTGAACACGCTGGTGCTGGACGAGGCCGATCGCATGCTCGACATGGGCTTTGCCGACGAGATCGGCGCCATCGCGCAGCACTGCCCGCCGCCGGGCAAGCGCCAGACGCTGCTGTTCTCGGCCACCTACCCCGAAGGCGTGGCGCAGCTGGCGGCGCGCTACCTGCGCGAGCCGGTGGAGGTGAAGCTGGCCGAGCGCCATGCGCCGGGCCTGATCCACGAACGCTGCTATGAGGTGGCCGAGTCCGAGCGGCTGCACGCCGTGGGCCTGCTGCTGAACCACTTCCGGCCCGAAAGCACCCTCGCCTTCTGCAACACCAAGCAGCAGTGCCACGACCTCGTGGCGGTGCTGCAGGCGCAAGGCCTGGTGGCGATGGAGCTGCATGGCGATCTGGAGCAGCGCGACCGCGACCAGGTGCTGGTGCAGTTCGCCAACCGCAGCTGCAGCGTGCTCGTGGCCACCGACGTGGCAGCGCGCGGCCTGGACATCGCCAAGCTCGAGGCCGTGATCAACGTCGACATCACGCCCGACGTGCAGCTGCACACGCACCGCATCGGCCGCACCGGCCGCGCCGGCGAAAGCGGGCTGGTGTTCAGCCTGGTGAGCCTCGATGAGATGGGCCGCATCGGCCGCATCGAGGCCGAGCAGGGGCGCGAGAGCGAATGGCACAAGCTTGCGGAGCTGAAAGCTGCTGAGGGTGCCGAGCCACTGCGCCCGCCGATGGTGACGCTGCAGATCGCCGGCGGCCGCAAGGAGAAGATCCGCGCCGGCGACGTACTGGGCGCGCTCACCAAGGACATGGGCCTGCCCGGCGCCAGCATCGGCAAGATCGACGTCAACGACTTCTCCACCTACGTGGCCGTGCAGCGCGACGTGGCCGCCAAGGCACTGCGCGGGCTGAACGCCGGCAAGGTGAAGGGGCGCTCGGTGAAGGTGCGGCAGCTGTGACGCCCGCCGCCGAAGGCGCGGCAGCCGATTCGCCGCTGGGCTCGGCGTTCAGCGCGCTGGGCCTGTCGCCCACGCTCGTGCGCGCGGCGGCCAA
The DNA here is from genome assembly GCA_044345715.1 of Rubrivivax sp. Lineage (GTDB taxonomy): Bacteria > Pseudomonadota > Gammaproteobacteria > Burkholderiales > Burkholderiaceae_C > Rubrivivax. The sequence goes on along the minus strand of JBIJAP010000305.1, from coordinate 2,894 downwards.
GCAGGGCTACCTTGGCCCCACGCCCATCCAGAGTGCGGCGCTGCCGCCGGCGCTGCTGGGCACCGACCTGATCGCCCTCGCGCCCACCGGCTCGGGCAAGACCGGCGCCTTCGGCCTGGCCCTGCTGCAGCGGCTGGAGCGCATGCAGCGGCCAGCCTTCCGCCGCACGCACGCGCTGGTGCTGGTGCCCACGCGCGAGCTGGCTGTGCAGGTGGGCGAGGTGCTGCGCGAGCTGTCGCGCGGGTTCCGCGATTCGGTGAAGGTGGCCTCGGTCTTTGGCGGCGTCTCGGTGAACCCGCAGATGCTGGCGCTGCGCGGCAGCGCCGATGTCATCGTGGCCACGCCGGGCCGGCTGCTCGACCTGGTGGAGCGCAACGCCGTGAAGCTGGAGGACGTGGAGATCCTCGTGCTCGACGAGGCCGACCGGCTGCTCGAAGAAGGCTTCGCCGACGAGCTGGCGCGCATCCGTGCGCTGTTGCCGGCGGGGCGGCAAGGTCTGTTCTTCTCGGCCACCTTCGCGCCCGCGGTGCAGGCGTTGGCGGCCGAGTGGCTGCACGAGCCGCTGACGCTGGACCTGGCCGCGGGCACACCCGATGGCGCGCCCGCACCGGCCATCGAGCAGCGCGCTGTGGAAGTCGATGCCTCGCGGCGCACGGCGCTGCTGCGCCACCTGATCGAGCAGGCCCGCTGGCCGCAGGTGCTGGTGTTCGTGGCCACGCGCTACGCCAGCGAGCACGTGGCCGACAAGTTGCGCCGCCACGGCCTGGCCGCGGCGGCCTTCCATGGCGAGCTGAGCCAGGGCGCGCGCGCGCGCGTGCTGGCCGACTTCCACGGTGGCGTGCTGCAGGTGCTGCTGGCCACCGACATGGCCGCGCGCGGCCTGCACATCCCCGGCCTGCCGGTGGTGGTGAACTACGACCTGCCCCGCTCGGCCGACGACCACACCCACCGCATCGGCCGCACCGCGCGCGCCGGTGCCGCAGGCCTGGCGGTGAGCTTCGTCAGCGCCGTCACGGAGGCGCACTTCCGGCTGATCGAAAAGCGCCAGGGCCAGCGCGTGCCGCGCGAGCGCATCGCCGGCTTCGAGCCCAAGGACGTGGCGCCTGCGGCATCGGCCTTGCACCCCCAGGGCGTGGGCGGCATCAAGGGCCGGCGCAAGAGCAAGAAGGACAAGCTGCGCGAGGCGGCAGCGGGCTGAGCCTCAACGCCCGCTCAGCAAACCCGGCAAGCCCGTCGACAGCACCGGCAGCAGCGCGATGATCACCGTGCCCACGAAGATGGCCCCCATGGCCGGCAGCACCGACACCGCGACGTAGCGGATGCTCTTGTTGAACATGGCCGACGCGAAGTAGATGTTCAACCCGGCCGGCGGGCACAGGTAGCCCACCTCCATGGCGGCCAGGAAGATGATGCCGAAGTGGATGGGGTCGATGCCGTAGGCCATGGCCACCGGCAGCAGCAAGGGCACCAGCACCACGATGGCGGCGTAGATCTCCATCAGCGCCGCCGCCAGGAACAGGAACAGGCACAGCACGATCAGGAACACGATCTTGTTGGGAATCACGCCCTGCACCCACTCGGCCGCGGCATCGGGCACGCCGGTGTCGACGAGGTAGTTGGTGAGCGCCAGCGCCATGCCGAGGATGAGCATCACGCCACCGATCAGCATGGCGCAGTCGGCCAGGCAGCGGCCCAGCAAGCGCCAGCCCAGCTCGCGGTGCGCCAGGGCCTGCGTCAGCACGGCATAGGCCGCCGTGAGCGCCGCGCTCTCGGTGGGCGTGGCCAGGCCGCTGATGAGCGAGCCGATGGCCACCACCGGCGCACCCAGCTCCCACTTCGCGGCCCAAGCGGCACGCAGGGCCGCACCGGCATCGGGCCGTGGCGCATTGGCGCGCGGCTGCACCTGCGCGTCGCGCCGCAGGAAGCCGCCGATCACCAGCAGGCAGGCCACCATCACCAGCGCCGGCAACACGCCGGCCAGGAACATCTGCTCGATGGGCACGCGGGCGATCACCGCGTACATGATCAGCGGCACCGAGGGCGCCAGCAGCACACCCAGCGCACTGGCGCTGGTGACGAGGCCGATGCCGCGCCGCTCGGGGTAGCCCGCCTTCAGCAGCATCGGCAGCAAGAGGCCACCCAGCGCCAGGATGGTGACGCCGCTGCCGCCGGTGAGCGCCGTGAAACCCGAGCACAGCACCGCCACCGCCACCACCGTGCCGCGCACGCCGCCGCCGAAGAGGGCCACGAACACCGCGCCCAGGCGCTGCGCCGCACCCGTGCGCGCCAGCACCAGGCCGGCCAGCGTGAACAGCGGCAGCGCGGGCAGCGAAGGGTTGACGGTGATCTGGTAGTGCGACAAGGCCACCGACGCCAGCGGCAGCCCTTCGCTCCAGAACAGCGCCAGCGCCAGGCCCCCGAGCACGGCGAAGATGGGCGCGCCGGCCAGCAGCGCCAGCACCAGGGCCAGCGCGGCCGGTGCCAGCGGCAGCAGGTGGCCGTCGAACCACCACCCCAGCGCCATGCCGGCGGCCGGTAAGGCCAGGCCCGTGGCACGGCCGAGCCAGTGCCCCGGCCCACCTGGCCCACCCAGCACAGCCCAGACCTCGGCGCAACGCGCGCCCATCTGCAGCCCGAGCAGCGCAAAGCCCACCGGCAGCGCGGCCTGCAGCGCCCACACGGGCACGCCGTAGGCCAGCTCCTGCGCGGCACCGATCTCGGTGGCCACGAAGCGCCAGCTGGCCACCGCCAGCAGCCCGCACACCAGCGCCGAGCTGCCGCGGGCCCAGGCCTTGACGGCCGCCTGCAGGCCCGCGCCACCCACCTGGTCGAGGCTGCTGCCCAGCGTGGTGAGGTGGCCGTAGCGCCCGGCCGCCAGCGCGCCGAACATCGCC
>JBIJAP010000023.1:0-16688 GCA_044345715.1 Rubrivivax sp. | reverse complement strand
GATCCAGCGCAACGGCGGAGTCGAGAAGATCGGCGAGTTCATCAAGCAGGTGAAGGACAAGAACTCCAGCGTCAAGCTGATGGGTTTCGGCCACCGGGTCTACAAGAACTACGACCCGCGCGCCAAACTGATGCGCGAAACCTGCCACGAGGTGCTGCAAGAGCTCGGCCTGCAGAACGACCCGCTGTTCAAGCTGGCGATGGCGCTGGAGAAGATCGCGCTCGAGGACGACTACTTCGTCAGCCGCAAGCTGTACCCGAACGTCGACTTCTACTCGGGCATCGTGCAGCGCGCGCTCGGCATCCCGGTGAGCCTGTTCACCGCCATCTTCGCGCTGGCGCGCACGGTCGGCTGGATCGCGCAGCTCAACGAGATGATCGGCGACGCCGAGTACAAGATCGGCCGCCCGCGCCAGCTGTTCGTCGGCTCGCCGGTGCGCGACGTGAAGCCGATCGCGGAACGTTGAGCCCCCAAGCTCGCTAGCGCCCGCTACCCCCCCGAGGGGGCAGCGCCGCGACGGCCCGGCGGAGCCGGATCCGCGCGGGGTGCCTGGGCCAGGGTGCTCGGTAGACGCACGTATACTCGCGCCTCATTTTTGAGCAGCCCGACGTGCTGAAACCCCTGCGCCTCGGCGCGTTCACCCTGCCGAACAACCTGCTCATCGCGCCCATGGCTGGCGTCACCGACCGGCCCTTCCGCATGCTGTGCCGCCGCCTCGGCGCCGGCCATGCCGTGAGCGAGATGGTGACGAGCAAGCGCGAGCTCTGGCACACGCTGAAGACTTCGCGCCGTGCCGACCACACCGGCGAGCCCGGGCCCATCGCCGTGCAGATCGCCGGCGTCGACCCGGCCGAGATGGCCGAGGCGGCGCTCTACAACGTCGACCGCGGCGCGCAGATCATCGACATCAACATGGGCTGCCCGGCCAAGAAGGTGTGCAAGGTCTGGGCGGGCTCGGCGCTGATGCAGAACGAGCGGCTGGCGCTGGCCATCGTCGAGGCCGTCGTCGCCGCCTGCACGCCGCACGGCGTGCCGGTGACGCTGAAGATGCGCACCGGCTGGTGTGCCTCGGTGAAGAACGCGCCGACCCTGGCGCGTGCCGCACAAGAGGCCGGCATCGCCATGCTCACCGTGCACGGCCGCACACGCGAGCAGGGCTACGGTGGCACGGCCGAGCACGACACAGTGGCGGCCATCAAGGCCGAGCTGCGCATCCCGGTGGTGGCCAACGGCGACATCACGAGCCCCGAGCGTGCGGCCGAGGTGCTGCGCGCCACGGGCTGTGACGCCGTGATGATCGGCCGCGCGGCACAGGAGCGGCCGTGGATCTTCGGTGACATAGCGCACTACCTGGCGCATGGCACGCACCGCCTGCCGCCCACGGTGGCCGAGGTGCGCGGCTGGCTGCTGGAGCACCTGGACGACCACCTGGCGCTGTATGGCGAGTTCACCGGCGTGCGCAGCGCCCGCAAGCACATCGGCTGGGCCGTGCGCGGCCTGCCCGGTGGCGAGGCCCTGCGCCAGCGCATCAACGGCCTCGACGAGGCGCGTGCGCAGCACGAGGCGCTGGCCAGCTTCTTCGACACCCTCGCGGCCACGCACGAGCGCCTGCCCTTGCCGGTGATGGCGGCCGCGAACGACCAGGAACACGATCAAGACAGCGAGGCCCTCGCAGCATGAGCCGCAAAGCCATCGACGAAAGCGTGCGCGCCAGCGTCGAGCAGTACTTCAAGGACCTGCGGGGCGCCGAGCCCGGCGACCTGTACCCCCTCTTCATCGCCGCGGCCGAGAAGCCGCTGCTCGACGTGGTGATGCGCCACGCCGACGGCAACCAGAGCAAGGCCGCCGACTGGCTCGGCATCAATCGCAACACGCTGCGGCGCAAGCTGCTCGACCACAAGCTCATCAAGCCATGAAGACCGCCCTGCTCTCGGTGTCCGACAAGACCGGCATCGTCGACCTCGCCCGCGCACTGGCCGCGCAAGGCGTGCGCCTGCTCTCCACCGGCGGCACGGCGCGCCTGCTTGCCGACGCCGGCCTGGCCGTCACCGAGGTGGCCGAGGTGACCGGCTCGCCCGAGATGCTCGACGGCCGCGTGAAGACGCTGCACCCGCGCATCCACGGCGGCCTGCTGGCGCGGCGCGACGTGCCGGCGCACATGGCCGCGCTGCAACAGCACGGCATCGGCACCATCGATCTGCTGGTCGTGAACCTCGACCCCTTTGCGCAGGCCACCGCGCGCGCCGACTGCACGCTCGACGACGCCATCGAGAACATCGACATCGGCGGCCCAGCCATGCTGCGCGCCGCGGCCAAGAACTGGGACGGCGTGACCGTGGTCATCGACCCGGCCGACTACCCCCAGGTGCTGGCCGAGCTCGCCGCCGGCGGCGTGCAGCGCAGCACGCGCTTTCGGCTGGCCAAGAAGGTGTTCGCGCACACCGCAGCCTACGACGGCATGATCGCCAACTACCTGAGCGCCGTGGCGCCGGGCGCCGAGGACGCCGGCCACGACGTGCCCGCGCGCGAGCCCTTCCCCAGCGTCTGGACGGCGCAGTTCGTCAAGGCGCAGGACATGCGCTATGGCGAGAACCCACACCAGTCGGCCGCCTTCTACCGCGAGGCCGTGCCCCCTGCCGGCACGCTGGCGGCGTACCGCCAGCTGCAGGGCAAGGCGCTGAGCTACAACAACATCGCCGATGCCGACGCGGCCTGGGAGTGCGTGCGCAGCTTCGATGTGCCGGCCTGCGTCATCGTCAAGCACGCCAACCCGTGCGGCGTGGCCGTCGGTGCCACGCTCACCGAGGCCTACCAGAAGGCCTGGCAGACCGATCCGACCTCGGCCTTCGGCGGCATCATCGCTTTCAACCGCCCGCTCGACGAGGCCACGGCCCGGCAGATCGGCGACAACAAGCAGTTCGTCGAGGTCCTCATCGCGCCGGCCGTCACACCCGAGGCCGCGGCCGTACTGGCGCCGAAGCAGAACCTGCGCGTGCTCGAAGTGCCGGCGGGCAGCGGCGCAAACGCCGTCGACAGCAAGCGCATCGGCGGTGGCCTCTTGCTGCAATCGCCGGACAACAAGAACGTCAGCCCGGCAGAGCTGCGCGTGGTGACGAAGAAGACGCCAACGCCGCAGCAGATGGACGACCTGATGTTCGCCTGGAAGGTGGCCAAGTTCGTGAAGAGCAACGCCATCGTCTTCTGCGGTGGCGGCATGACGCTGGGCGTGGGCGCTGGCCAGATGAGCCGGCTCGACAGCGCGCGCATCGCCCGCATCAAGGCGGGTGCCGCGGGCTTGCAGCTGGCCGGCTCGGCGGTGGCCAGCGACGCCTTCTTCCCGTTCCGCGACGGCTTGGACGTCGTCATCGACGAGGGCGCGGCCTGTGTCATCCAGCCCGGCGGCAGTGTGCGCGACGATGAAGTCATCGCCGCTGCCGACGAGCGCGGCATCGCGATGGTGTTCACCGGCACGCGCCACTTCCGGCACTGAACCCGGGGCCGGGCGGGGCTGTCTGCCAGGGCTAGCATCCCTGCATGTCGCTTGCTTCCGTCACGGGTGCGTTGCTGGCCTTCATTGCGCGCCTTGTCACCGGCGCGCAAGGCCACTGGAAGGGCTGCCCGCCGATGGCCGAGCAGCGCATCTACTTCGCCAATCACCAGAGCCATCTCGACTGGGTGCTGATCTGGGCCGCGCTCCCGCACGAGCTGCGCGTACGCACGCGGCCGATCGCGGCGCGCGACTACTGGGCGGGCAGCCCGTTCCGCCGCTGGCTCACGACCGAGGTGTTCCATGCCGTGTATGTGGAGCGTTCGCGCTCGGCCAACCCCGACCAGGACCCGCTCGAACCCCTGGTCGAGGCGCTGCAGCAGGGCGATTCGCTGGTGATCTTTCCGGAGGGCACGCGCAGCGCCAAGGGCGATCCGATGCCCTTCAAGAGCGGCCTGTTTCATCTGGCGCAGCAGTTCCCGGGCGTGCGGCTGGTGCCGGCATGGATCGACAACGTGCAGCGGGTCATGCCCAAGGGCGAAGTGGTGCCAGTGCCGGTCCTGTGCACGGTGACCTTCGGCGCGCCATTGCAGCTGGGCGTGGGCGAGGACAAGCGGGCCTTTCTCGAGCGCGCCCGCGACGCCGTGCTGGCGCAGCGGCCCGGCCGGGCCGGCGGCTGAAGGCCGCGCTGGATGGGGCCCGACCATGATTGACGCCCTGGCCGCCCTGCGCGGCCTGAACCCCGACCAGCAGGTAGGCCTGCTCTTCGTGGTGCTGTTCGGTGCGCTCGTGCTGGTGAGCGTGGTGATCGTCGCGCTCACCTGGCGTGAACGCGAACGTGAGCGCGGCCCCGAGCCCGACGAGGCGCGGCTGCGCCGCCTCGAGCGCCGCCGCAGCCTGCGCCGCGACCTGGGCGCGCTGTGGCTGGGCACGCTGCTGTTCTGGGCTGCGTGGGTGAGCGGCCCGCTCGGCGCCACGCTGGCCTTCGGCGCGTTTTCGTTCCTCGCGCTGCGCGAGTTCATCACGCTGGTGCACACGCGCCGCGGCGACCACCGCAGCCTGATCCTGGCCTTCTTCGTGGCGCTGCCGCTGCAGTACGTGCTGGTGGGCACGCGCGCCTTCGACCTGTTCACGGTGTTCGTGCCGGTGTATGTGTTCCTGGCCATCCCGGTGGCCGGTGCGCTGGCCGGCGATCCGGCGCGCTTTCTCGAGCGCAATGCCAAGATCCAATGGGGCATCATGGTCTGCGTCTACGGCCTGAGCCACGCGCCGGCGCTGCTGCTGCTGGACCTGCCGGGCTACGCCGGGCGCGGTGCCTTTCTCTTGTTTTTCCTGGTCATGGTGACGGCGGCGGCCCAGCTGACGCAGGAGATCGCCAGTCGCCACCTGCGCCGCCGCCCGGTGGCGCGACAGATCGATCGCAGCTTCTCGTGGCGCGCGCTCGGCGTAGGCCTCGTGGCCGCGGCGCTGGTGGGGGCGGCGTTGTTCTGGATCACGCCCACCGGCCCCTGGCAGGCCGCGACGATGGCGCTGGTGGCGGCCGGCTGCGGCTCGCTGGGCGAGCTCGTGATGCGGGCACTGAAGAAGGACGCCGGCGTGCGCTACTGGGGCAACCGCAGTTCCGTCACCGGCGCGGTGGGCCTGCTCGACCGCGTGGCGCCGCTGTGCTTTGCGGCGCCGGTGTTCTTTCATTTCGTGCGTTGGTACCTGGTGTAGCCGATGCGCATCCTTGGCATCGACCCCGGCCTGCAGCGCACGGGCTTTGGCCTCATCGAAGTCGACGGCCCGCGGTTGCACTACGTGGCCAGCGGCGTGATCGCCACGGCCGAGGCCCCGCGCGGCGACCTGCCGGCGCGGCTGAAGATCATCGTCGACGGCGTCAACGAGGTCGTGCGCCACTACGGGCCGGCCTGTGCCGCGGTGGAGATCGTGTTCGTCAACGTCAACCCGCAGAGCACGCTGCTGCTCGGCCAGGCCCGCGGCGCGGCGATGGCGGCGCTGGTGACGGCCGGGCTGCCGGTGGCCGAGTACACCGCGCTGCAGATGAAAAAGGCCGTGGTCGGCCATGGCCTGGCCGCAAAAGCGCAGATCCAGGCCATGGTGCAGCGCCTGCTCAAGCTGCCGAGCTTGCCCGGCCCCGATGCCGCCGACGCGCTGGGCCTGGCCATCACGCACGCCCACGCCGGCACGCAACTGGCGGCCCTGGGCGCCGCCGAGCCGCGGGCGCGGGGCCGGCGTGGCGCCTATCGCGGGGGCCGCGCCTTGTAGTGCCAGGCCGGCACGGGCTGCCAGCTCGCCCAAGCCTCGGGCGGCACGCTGGAGATCCCGAGCGCACCCGTTGAGCCCCAAAAAAAAGGCCCCGGCAGGGAGGGATCCCGCCGAGGCCACAAGCCCGGTCGCGCCAGGCTCAGGAGGACGTGGCCCACCGCGCCAGGGATGCGCGTCAGGAAAAGTGCAGGCCACGGATGCCACTGTAGAAGCGGCGTCCGCGCCACGCGCAGGCCTTGCGACGAGCGGCAGCGCCGCCGGCATGAAGTGCCGATACCGGTGACGGAGCTGCGCGCCGCTGGCAGCCCGGCACGGCGAGTGCTGCCGCGCAGCCGTGTTGTGAACGGCGCACCACAGCGCGGTCCGGAACCCGCAATTACACCGGGTCTGCGGGCTTGTTCCACCGGCCGGTTATGGCAGTCTCGTGCCTTACTGTCATCGAGCGAGCTGCAACTTCAAGGAGTGCGCGCATGGGTGCCGAGGGTTCGAGGGGCTTGTCGACCTGTGGTCCGGGGCCGTCGGCCCTGCCGATTGCGCGCATGCGCTCGGTGTACCGCCTCGACGAGGTCGAGAAGCGCCTGGACAAGCTGCCGCTGCGCGACCACGAGAGCCTGCGCGCCACCTACGAGCGCATGCTCGAAAAAGGCGGCGAGCGTTTCCAGGTCAAGCCCGGCGGCCTGCCGGCGATGGAGCACCTCTACGACGAGCTGCCCAACTTCCAAGAGGTGCTCGACGACGTGCGGCGCCAGCTGGCGCTGTGCCAGGACAGCCGCGACGCGCTGGAGCTGACGCCGATGTTGCTGCTCGGTCCGCCCGGCATTGGCAAGACGCACTTCGCTCGCGAGGTGGCGCAGCTGCTGGGCACCGGCCTGGGCTTCATCAGCATGAGCAGCCTCACCGCCGGGTGGGTGCTGTCGGGCGCCAGCAGCCAGTGGAAGGGCGCGCGGCCGGGCAAAGTCTTCGAGACGCTGGTCGACGGCGCCTATGCCAACCCGGTGATGGTGGTCGACGAGATCGACAAGGCGCGCGCCGAGCACGCCTACGACCCCCTCGGCGCGCTGTACAGCCTGCTCGAGCACGACACCGCGGGCGCCTTCACCGACGAGTTCGCCGAGGTCGCCATCGACGCCAGCCAGGTGATCTGGGTCGCCACGGCCAACGACGAGCGCGCCATTCCCGAGCCCATCCTGAACCGCATGAACGTGTTCGAGGTCGAGGCCCCGGATGCCGACGCCGCGCGGGCGATCGCACTGCGCCTGTACCGGCAGATCCGCGGCGCGCACGACTGGGGCCGCCGCTTCGACGAGCAGCCCTCCGAGGCCGTGCTCGAGGGCCTGGCCGCGATGGCCCCGCGCGAGATGCGCCGCGCCTGGATGACGGCCTTCGGCAACGCACGGCTGGCCGGCCGCGACGCCATCGACTCGGCGGACCTGCCCGGCAGCGGCGGCCGCCGCGCGCCCATCGGCTTCATGCAGTGAGGCGCCGGGCGACACTGGCCGCGGCGTGGGCGCTGACGGCGCTGGCGGTGCTGGTGTCGACGGCGCTGCCGGCGGCCCAAGCTGCCGGTGCGGCCGGCGCTGCTGCGCCGCGCATCGGCCTGGTGCTCGGCGGCGGCGGTGCGCGCGGCGCCGCGCACATCGGCGTGCTCGAGGAGCTCGAACGCCTGCGCGTGCCGGTGCACTGCGTGGCCGGCACCAGCATGGGCGCGCTCGTGGCCGGGGCCTGGGTGGCCGGCCGCAGCCCGGCCGAGATGCGTGAAGCGATGACGGGCGCCGACTGGAACGGCATGTTCCTCGACGGGGCTGGCGACGCCGACCTCGACCTGCGCGCGCGCCGCCTGCGCCAGCGCTTCCTGCCCGGCAGCGAGACGGGTCTCGTCGACGGCGGTGCCGTCATGCCGCCGGCGCTGGTGCAGGGTCAGCGCATCAAGTTCTTCCTGAACGCGCTGGTGCATTCGGAAACCGGCGAGCCGCAGATCGAGAAGCTGCCGCTGCCCTTGTCGATCATCGCCACCGACATCGGCACCGGCGAGCGTGTCGTCATGCGCGACGGCCCGCTCGCCGAGGCCATGCGCGCCAGCATGGCGGTGCCGGGGCTGTTGGCACCGTGGTCGTGGCGCGGGCGCAAGCTGGTCGATGGCGGCCTGGTCGACAACCTGCCGGTGCGCGAGTTGCGCGAACGCTGCCAGGCCGATGTGGTGATTGCCGTCAACGTGGGCTCGCCGCCGTTGCCGGCGGCGTCGATCGCCGGGCTGCTGAGCATCACGGCGCAGATGGTGGCGCTGCTGACCGAGCAGAACGTCGGCGCTTCGCTGGCGCTGCTGACGCCGCGCGATGTGCTGATCCGGCCCGACCTGGGCGACATCACCTCGGCCGACTTCGACCGCCACGACGACGCCGCCGCGCGCGGCCGGGCTGCCATCCGTGAACACGAGCCCGCGCTGGCGGTGTTGTCGCTCGACGAGCGCGCCTATGCCGCCTGGCGGCGTGGCGCCCACGTGAGTGAGCGCGACGTGCCGCGCGTCGACGCCATCGAGGTGGCCGAGCTCAAGCGTGTGGCGCCGGAGCTGCTGCTGCGCCACGTGCGCCAGCGCGCCGGTGCGCCGCTGGACATCGAGGCGCTGGCGATCGACCTCGAGCGCGCCTACGGCGACGGCCACTTCGAGCGCCTGGACTACACCGTGCGGCGCGAAGGCGGCCGCAGCGTGCTGCGCCTGCTGCCGGTGGAAAAGGCCTGGGGCCCGGACTACCTGCGCCTGGGCCTGCAGCTGCAGAGCACACTGAACCAGGGCTCGAGCTACCAGCTGCGCGCGGCGCTGCAGCGCACCTGGCTCAATGCGCTGGGCGGCGAGCTGTTGCTGTCGGGCGAGTTGGGTGACGTCACCGGCGCGCAGGCCGAGTTCGTGCAGCCACTCGACCCGGCCCAGCGCACCTTCGTCGACGCGCTGGCCGAGTACCGGCGCGAGCGCAGCGACTACTTCTTCGCCGAGCAGCGCATTGCCGAGTACCGCAGCGCGCGTTCGCGGCTGGAGCTGGGTGTGGGCCTGAACCTCGTGCGTCTGGGCCAGGTTCGCGCGGCCGGCTGGATCGGCGAGGTCCAGCGCTCGCTGGAGACCGGCATCGATCTGTTCAGCGCCTTGCCCGAGCCGGGGCAGGGTGGCTGGCTGTTGTCCTTCGAGCTCGACCGGTTCGATCGCCTGTACTTCCCGCGCAGCGGCTGGGCGCTGCAGGCCAAGTGGCGGGCCGACGAGCGCAGCGGCTGGCGCCGCGTCCACGTCGAGGGCCGTGCCGCTGTGCCTTGGGGCGACTGGGTGCTGGCCGGGCGCAGCAGCTGGACGGCGTCGACCACCGGCCCGCTGCCCTTGTCGGAGGCAGCGCGCCTGGGCGGCTTCCTCAACCTCACGGGGTTCGCGGCCGGCCAGCTGATCGGCGACGACGTCGCCTATGGCCATCTGCGGGCCGAACGCATCATCGGCCGCCTGCCGCTGGGCCTGCGTGGTGACATGCGCCTGGGCATGGCGCTCGAGGCCGGCCGCGTGGGCGTGCCCTATACGCTGCAGAAGCGCGGCGGGCTGCTGCGCGGGGCGGCGCTGTACCTGGGGGGCGAGACGCCGCTGGGCTCGGTGTACGTGGGGCTGGGGCGCGCCAGCGGCGGCGCCGTCAACGCCTACCTGTTCCTGGGCACACCCTGATCAGGCCGCCAGGCCCGCCACAACCCGGCGCGCGGCGCTGAGGCCCTGCTCGACGATGGCCTGCTTCCACGCCGGCGTGTCGGTGTAGAACGCGTCGCGAAAGCGCTTCTTGATCGAGCTGCGGGTGGCCGCGTCGGCCTCGGGGTGGAGTTCGAGCCACTGTTCGGCGCGCAGGCAGGCGATCACCTCGTGCATCGGCTCGGTGCCGTACTCCAGCGCGATGCCGGTGTACTCGGCCTGCGGGCATTCTTCGTAGATGCCGTTCCACATCAGGCCCGTCAGCAGCGCACTGCTTGAGGAGCCGTCGTAGATGGACGTGACCTCGGCACCCCACCAGGCGCGGGCGCGCGCCAGTGCGGCGGCGTCGTCGCGGCTGGCAAAGATCAGCTCGCCATGGCCGTTGGGGCCGAGGCCGGTGTGCAGGTCGATCCAGGCGATCTGCCGGGCCTGCCGGCCGTGCTCGCGCAGCACCTGGCGCAGCGTCTGCTGGCTCCAGGTGGGCGCCTGGCCACCAAAAAACAGGCCTTGCGGATGTCCATACTGGCCGCCGGTGATGGCCGCCTGCAGCGCCTTCGGGCCGTGCTCGGCCACCAGAGCGGCTAGGCGCTGTTCGTTCTGTGCCGAGGGCGGCCACTGCGCCGGCACCAGTGTCTCGGCGATGGCGTCGTAGGCCGGATTGGCGGGCAGCGGCCGGGAGAAGTCGTGCCAGTTGCGGTTGAGGTCGACGTTTTCGTTCGTGACGCGCCGCCACCACGAAAAGCCATAGGGGTTGAGCGCGTGGATGTACAGCACCGCCACGCCGGCGGCCTGCGCCGCGGCCGCAAAGCCGGCTTCGGCCAGCAGCGCGCCCTGCACGCCCGAGCCGCAGTAGCCCTCGACGCCGTGGCAGGCGCTGCTCACGAGCAGCAGGCGTTGTGCATCGGGCGCGCCGGCCAGGGCCACGTCCATGGCGAGCGTCTCGCCATCGCGGCCCTTCAGCGGGTGCTCGTGGCTCTGCACCGCCAGGCCTGCGGCCTGGCAGGCGGCCAGGAACTTGCTGCGCGCCTCGGCGTAGCTCTGGGCGAAAAAGCGCTCGGCCTGCAACGCCGCGCTCACTTCGGCGCCAGCCAGTCTTCGGCCAGCTTCACCCAGCAGCTGGCGCCCACCGGAATGAGCTCGTCGTTGAAGTCGTAGCTCGGGTTGTGCAGCATGCAGGGGCCGAGGCCGTGGCCGCCCTCGCGGTGCGTGCCGTCGCCGTTGCCGAAGGTGAAGTAGCAGCCGGGCTTCTCCTGCAGGAAGAAGCTGAAGTCCTCGGCGCCCATGGTCGGCTCGAAGGGCACCACATGGGCCTCGCCCACCACCTTGGCGAGCGTCTTGCGCACGAACTCCGTCTCGGCGGCGTGGTTCACGGTGGGTGGGTACACACGCGTGAACTCGAAGTCGCAGGTGGCGCCGAAGGTGGCCGCCAGGCCGTGGGCCACTTCGCGCATGCGGGTTTCGATGAGGTCGAGCGTCTCGATGCTGAAGGTGCGCACGGTGCCGCGGATCTCGGCCGAGTCGGGCACCACGTTGATGGCCTCGCCGGTGTGGATCATCGTGGCGCTGATGACGCCCGGGTCGATGGGCTTCTTGTTGCGCGTCAGGATGGTCTGCCAGGCCATCACCATCTGGCAGGCGATGAGCACCGGGTCCACGCCCAGGTGCGGCAGCGCGGCGTGGCTGCCCTTGCCGCGGATCACGGCCTTGAAGCCGTTGCTCGAGGCCATCATCGCGCCCGGGTTCAGGCCCACCATGCCCACCGGCATGCCGGGCCAGTTGTGGGCGCCGAACACGGCCTCCATCGGGAACTTCTCGAACAGGCCGTCGCGGATCATCTCGCGCGCGCCGCCGCCACCTTCTTCGGCCGGCTGGAAGATCAGGTAGACGGTGCCGTCGAAATTGCGGTGCTTGCTCAGGTGCTTGGCCGCGGCCAGCAGCATGGCGGTGTGGCCATCGTGGCCGCAGGCGTGCATCTTGCCGGGGTGGGTGCTGGCGTGCGCGAAGGTGTTGTGCTCGGTCATCGGCAGCGCGTCGATGTCGGCGCGCAGGCCCACGGCGCGGCTGCTGGTGCCGGCCTTGACGATACCCACGACGCCGGTCTTGCCCAGGCCGCGGTGGATGGGGATGCCCCAGTCGGTGAGCGCCTTGGCGATGACATCCGCCGTGCGCTCTTCCTGAAAGCACAGTTCGGGGTGGGCGTGGATGTCGCGCCGGATGCGCGTGATCTCGGCCACGTCGGCCAGGATGGGTTCGAGCAGGTTCATGGTGAGGCGCGGGCAAACAGGGTCGGACCAGTTTACGCGCCTGCCCCGCTGGGCGCTGCCGTGACGCCGCGCGCACTAAGCTCGTGTCCATGGTCGACATCGAGTTGCAGCTGAAGGCCCAGGCCGCCGCCCGGGTGCAGGGCCGCGCCGTGCCCTTGATGACCGTCGACGCCCTGCTGCTGGCCTGGCTGGCGCTGCAGGGCCCTACGCCGCGCGCCCGCATGGCCGAACTGCTGTGGCCCGACTCCGAAGCCCCGGCCGCGCGGGCTGCGCTGCGCCAGCGCCTGTACAACCTGCGGCAAACCCTGGGCGGGGAGGTGGCCGCCGGCCCCACCGTGCTGGCGCTGGCCGAGGGTGTGCACCACGATCTCGATGGCGCCGACAGCCTGCTGGACGGCCTGAAGCCCCCGGCCGGCGGTGAACTGGCCGACTGGCTGGCCGGCGAGCGCGAGCGCCGCGCCGGCCAGCGCCGCGCCCGCCAGGCCGCGCGGCTGCAGCAGGCCGAGGCCGGTGGTGATCTCGACCAGGCCTTGCGCATCGCGCAGGAGAACCTGCTCGCCGACCCCGAGCTGGAAGCCGCACACCGCGCCGTCATCCGCCTGCACTACCTGCTCGGCGACCGCGCCGCGGCGCGGGCTTCGTACACACGCTGCGAGCAACTGCTGCGCCGCACGCTCGACGTGGCGCCCGACGCCCAGACGCAGGCCTTGCGCCAGTTGCTGCAGGCCGAGGACCGCGCGGCGCCCGCGGCGGGCACGGGCCTGCCGGCCCGGGCCCCGGTGCCCGCGCCCGGCGCCGGCCCGGCTGCGCTGCCCGCCGCGCTGCTGCGGCCGCCGCGGCTGGTGGGTCGCGAGCCTGAACTGGCCGCGGCGCGTTCGGCCTGGGCGCAAGGCAAGGTCGTGGCCCTGGTGGCCGAGGCCGGCATGGGCAAGACGCGGCTGCTGCAGCACCTGGCCCCGAGCAGCGGTACCAGCCTGCACGTCGCGGCGCGGCCTGGCGATGCCAGCGTGCCGTGGTCGACGCTGGCGCGGCTGGTGCGCGCGGTGCCGGTGGCGCCCACCGGCCTGGACGAGGCCCCGCGTTCGGCGCTGGCGGCCTTGTCCGCCCCAACGCCCAGCTGGCCGGCCAGCCGCGTGCAGTTGCAGCAGGCGGTGCAGCAATGGCTGCAGGTGCAGCCCGGCCTCGTGCAGGTGGCGCTGGACGACCTGCACTTCGCCGACGGCGCCAGCCTGCAGCTGCTGCAGGGCCTGCTCGACGAGCCCGCGGCGCCCGGCGGCCCGGTCTGGGCCCTGGGTTATCGCCCGGCCGAGCCCGGCGGCGCGCTGCACCAACTGCACGACGCGCTGCAAGACGCGCTGCGCCTGCATGCCGTGGCGCTGTCGCCGCTGGACGAAGCGGCACTGGCCGAACTGGTGGACTCGCTCGGCCTGCCGGGCCTGGACGGTGCGCGCCTGGCACCGCAGCTGCGGCGGCGCACCGGCGGCAACCCGATGTTCGTGCTCGAGACGCTGAAGCAGGGCGTGGGCCCCGGCGAGCAGCTGGCGCGGCCGGCGTCGGTGACCCGGCTCATCGAGCGCCGGCTGGCGCAGCTGTCGGCGCCCGCGCTGGCGCTGGCCCGCTGCGCGGCGCTGGCCGGCACCGACTTCGACATCGCACTGGCCAGCGACGTGCTGCAGACACCACCGCTGGCCCTGGCCGACGCCTGGGCCGAGCTCGAGGCCGCCGGCGTGCTGCGCGAGCAGGCCTTTGCGCACGACCTGGTGTTCGAGGCCGCGCGCGATTCGGTGCCGGCGCCCATTGCCCGGCACCTGCACGGCGAGCTCGCGCAGCGCCTTCAGGCGCTTGGCAACGCGCCGCCCGCCACGCTGGCACGGCACTGGCTGGCGGCGGCGCAGCCGGCGCGCGCCGGGCCCTACCTGCAGCAGGCCGCCGAGGCGGCGGCGCAGGCCTACGACGTGAACGAATCGGCCCGGCTGTGGCTGCAGCTGGCCGACCTGCACGAAGTCGCCGGCCAGCACGACGCCGCGTTCGACGCCGCCACCGCCGCCGCCAGCGCGCTGCGCACCCAGACCACCGGTGCGGCGCTGGCCCCGGCCATCGACCGCCTGCGGCGCCTGGCCCGCACACCCTTGCAGCAGGCGCTGGTGCACAAGCAACGCGCCGAACACGCCCTCGACCGCGGCGACCTGGCCAGCGCCTCCGAGCAGACCTGCGCGGGTCTGGAGCTGCTGGGTGCGGACGCGCCACCGGTGCCCCGCGTGGCGCTGCTCAACCTGCAGGGCGTGCTGCACCGGCGCCAGGGAGCGCACCCGGCGTCGCGCCTGTCGTTGCAGCAGGCGCTGGCGCTGCTGCGGGCGGCGGGGCCGGCCATCGAACCCGAGCTGGCCCTGCAATTGCCGCCGGTGTTGAACAACCTCGGCCTGACGCTGCAGGACATGGACCTGCACCTCGAGGCCGCCGGCTGCCTGCAGGAGGCCGCCGAGCGCCAGACCGACCCCACCACACGCGCCCGCGTGCTGAACAACCTGTCGATCTCGCTCGAGGAACGCGGCCAGGTGCAACTGGCCTACGAGCAGCGGCTGGCCGCGGCGCGTGCCGTGGCCGGCAGTGGCGGGCTGGTGGAGTTGATGCTGGCCATCAGCCTGGGCGCCTGCGCGCGCAACCTGTGCCGCTTCCGCGAGGCGCTGGCGCACCTGGAGCGCGCGCGCGAGCTCGGCCAGGGCCAGCAGCACCACCGGCAGGACGACCTGCTGCGCCAGCAGGCCGCGCTGTGGTTGCAGCTCGGCCGCGTGAACCTGGCGCGCGAGGCGCTCGACGAGGCCGCCGCGCTGCCCTCGGGCCCGCTGCCGGTGGTGCAACTGGTGCGCGCGCGGTTGTCGCTGGCGCTGCAGCAGCCGGCGCAGGCCCGCGAGCTGCTGGCTGAGGTGGAGCGCGCCTGCACGGCGGGCGGTGATCGCCGCACCCTGCGCCGCGTGCGCCTGGTGCAGGCGCAGGCGCTGCCGCGCGCCGAGGCCTTGTCGCTGCTCGAAGCCGAGGTGGCTGCGCCGACGCTGGCGGCCAGTGCGGGCGCGGCGCTGCCGCTGCAGGTGCGGCTGGCGCAGGTGTGCCTGGCGCTGGGCGACAGCGCCCGCGCCCACCGCGCCGCCGAGCGCGCGGCCGACTGGCTGCTGGCCGTGCAGCCGCTGGAGATGACGCCGGCCGAGGTGTGGCTCACGCTGGCGCAGACGGCGCAGGCCGTGGGCGACGACGCCCAGGCGCGGCAGGCCGTGCAGGCCGGGCTCGCGTTCATCGAGCAGGTCGCGCAGGAGCAGCTCGACGCCGTGTTCCACGACGGCTGGCGGCGCCAGAACCCGGTGAATGCCGCGCTGCTGGCGCTGGCGGCGCGCCTCGTCGGCTGACCCGCCGCTGCGCGCCGGGCCGGAGCTGCTGTGGCACCATGCCGCGCATGCAGGACATCGCCACCCCGACCCGCACCGTGCAGGCCGTCTGCCCGCACGACTGCCCCGACACCTGCGCGTTGCGCGTCACGGTGCAGGGCGCGCCGGGCGCCGAGCGCGTGGTGCGGGTGGTCGGCGACCCCGATCACCCACCGACGCATGGTGTTCTGTGCACCAAGGTCAGCCGTTATGCCGAGCGCACCTACCACGCCGGCCGCGTGCTGACGCCGCTGAAGCGCGTGGGCCGCAAAGGCGAAGGGCGCTTCGAACCCCTCGGCTGGGACGAGGCCCTGGACACCATCGCCACTCGGCTAGGCGCCATCGCCGCGCGCAACCCCGAGGCCGTGCTGCCCTACAGCTACGCCGGCACCATGGGCCTGGTGCAGGGCGACGGCATGGCGGCGCGCTTCTTCCACCGCCTGGGCGCCAGCCTGCTGGACCGCACCATCTGCGCCAACGCCGGTGGCGAGGCGCTGGCCGCCACCTACGGCGGCAAGCTGGGCATGCGGGTGGAGCAGTTCGTCGACAGCAAGCTCATCCTCATCTGGGGCAGCAACCCCATCACCAGCAGCGTGCACTTCTGGAGCTTTGCGCAGCAGGCCAAGCGCGCCGATGCCAAGCTGGTGTGCATCGACCCGCGGCGCACCGAAACGGCCGAGAAGTGCCACCAGCACATCGCCATCCTGCCCGGCACCGACGGTGCGCTGGCGCTGGGCCTGATGCACGAGCTGATCCGCAGCGACGCGCTCGACCACGACTACATCGCCCGCCACGTCGACGGCTGGGAGAAGCTGCGCGACAAGGCGCTGGCCTGGACGCCCGAGCGCACGGCCGCGGTCTGCGGCATCACCGCCGACGAGGTGCGCGGCCTGGCGCGTGACTACGCCACCACCAAGCCAGCGGCCATTCGCCTGAACTACGGCATGCAGCGCGTGCGCGGCGGCGGCAATGCGGTGCGGCTGGTGGCCCTGCTGCCGTGTCTGATCGGCGCCTGGCGCCACCCGGCCGGCGGCCTGCTGCTCAGCGCCAGCGGGGCTTTCCGCTCCGCGCGGCGCGATGCCTGGCTGCAGCGGCCCGATCTCCTGGGTGACCGCAAGCCGCGCACCGTCAACATGAGCACCATCGGCGACGCGCTGCTGCACCCCGGCGGCGGCGACTTCGGGCCGAAGATCGAGGCCGTCGTCGTCTACAACAGCAACCCGGTGGCGGTGGCGCCCGACAGCGGCAAGGTCAGCCGCGGCTTCGCGCGCGAAGACCTCTTCACCGTGGTGCTCGAGCACTTCCTCACCGACACCGCCGACCATGCCGACATCGTGCTGCCCGCCACCACGCAGCTGGAGCACTGGGACGCGCACACCACCTACGGCCACACCTACGCCATGCTCAACCGGCCGGCGGTGCCGCCTGTCGGGCAGGCCCGCAGCAACGCCGAGATCTTCCGCGCGCTGGCCGCACGCATGGGCTACACCGAGCCGTGTTTTGCCGACAGCGACGAGTTGATGGCGACGCAGGCCTTCGACCCC
>JBIJAP010000304.1:0-4700 GCA_044345715.1 Rubrivivax sp. | reverse complement strand
CGCGCCGGCACGCTGGCTGCCCTGGCTGCCGGCCGCGTGGGCCCGCGCCCTGGTGCGGCGCTGGATCGCGGCCGCCAAGGGGTGCGACGCCGATATCGAGGCGACTCCGGGCCAGCCCTGAGCCTCCTGGCCCGCGCCGGGCCTAGCATGCGGCCCCTCACGATGCCCGGCCTCCCGGCCGCAGACCCGCCATGTTCCGAATTCCCACCCCGACTCCGCGCGCTCTGCTTGCCGCGGCCCTGCTCGCGGCCACGCTCACCGCGCCGCTGCACGCCCAGACGCTGCGCTGGGCCGCCCAGAACGACATCCTGACGCTGGACCCGCACTCGCAGAACCACGCCACCACCAGCACCATCCTGCTGCACGCCTACGAGGGCCTGGTGCGCTACAGCGCCACCTACGAGGTCGAGCCCGCGCTGGCCACCAAGTGGACCTTCACGAGCCCGACGACGGTGCGTTTCGAACTTCGCAAGGGCGTCAAGTTCCATGACGGCACGCCCTTCACCGCCGACGACGTGGTGTTCAGCCTGGCGCGCATCAAGCAGCCGCAAGGCACGATGCAGATCTTCGTCACTGGCGTGAACGAGGTGAAGAAGATCGACGACCACACCATCGACATGATCCTGTCGGCACCGAACCCGACGCTGCTGCGCAACCTGATCGACTTCCGCGTCATGAGCCGCTCCTGGTCGGAGAAGAACAACACGACGCGCGTGCAGGACTACAAGGCCAAGGAAGAGAACTTCGCCTCACGCAACGTGATGGGCACGGGGCCGTTCCGCATCCTGAGCTGGCAGCCCGAGCAGCGCATCATGATGGCGCGCAACGAGGCCTGGTGGGACAAGACGCCCAGCAATGTCAAGCAGGTCGTCTACACGCCCATCAAGGCCGAGGCCACGCGCGTGGCCGCGCTGCTGGCCGGCGACGTGGACCTGCTCACCGACGTGCCGGTGCAGGACCTGGAGCGCCTGTCGAAGGACAAGCGCATGAAGGTGGTCAACGGCCCCGAGGTGCGCACCATCTTCCTGGCACCCGATATGGGCAGCCCGGAGCTCAAGCATGGCAGCGTGAAGGGCAAGAACCCGTTCGCCGACAAGCGCGTGCGCCAGGCGCTGAGCCTGGCCATCGACCGCGAGGCCATCAAGCGCAGCATCATGCGCGGCATGAGCGTGCCGGCGGCCTTGATCGTGGCACCCGGCGTGAACGGCTGGACGCAGCAGCTCGACACCCCGGCCAAGCCCGACCTCGCACGCGCCAAGGCGCTGCTCAAGGAAGCCGGCTACCCCGAGGGCTTCGAGGTGCGGCTGAACTGCCCGAACAACCGCTACGTCAACGACGAGAAGATCTGCCAGGCCGTGGTGGCGATGTGGGCGCGGCTGGGCGTGAAGGCGCAGCTCGCGAGCGAGAACATGGCCACCTTCATCCAGAAGGTGCAGAACTTCGACAGCCGCATCTACCTGCTCGGCTGGGGCGTGGCCAACTACGACGCCCAGTACAGCCTGCAGAGCCTGGTGCGCACGCGCACCAGCGGCGCCGACGGCAACTTCAACTTCAGCCGCGTCTCCGACCCCGCGGTCGACAAGCTGATCGACGGCATGAAGAGCGAGACCGACGTCGCCAAGCGCAACGGCATGATCCGCGACGCTCTGGTGCGCGTGCGCGACGAGACGCTCGTGATCCCGCTGCACCACCAGATCCGGCCCTGGGTGATGCGGGCCGGCGTGACGACGGTGCACCGCTCCGACGACCGGCCCGAGGCGCGCTTCACCAGCGTGCGCTGAGCGCCGCGCGCAGCCTGCGCCGCTTTCAATGGCGGCGCACGATGCGCCCGCCCTGCATCAGCAGCCGGATGCCCTGCGCTGCCTCGGCCAGCGGCGTGAGGTCGGCGGTGGGGTCGCCGTCGACCATCAGCAGGTCGGCCCAGGCGCCGGCCACGAGCTGGCCGATCTCGCGCTCGCGGCCCATCGGCCGCGCCGCCACGATGGTGGCCGCCTGCAGCACCTCCACCGCGGGCTGCACGGCCGCGCGGATCGCAAACTCGCCGCTCTGCCTGCCATGCATGTGGCCGAGCAGGTCGGTGCCGAAGACCACCGGCACGCCCTCGGCGCGCGCCATGGTCAGCGCCTGCAGACCCTGGCTGCGCACGACCTCGAGCTTGTCGAGCATGGCCGCGCTCCAGCCCAGCCGCGTGCCCTCTTCGGCCAGCGCGACGTAGGTCGACAGCGTCGGCACGAGGTAGGTGCCATGGCGCTTCATCTCGCGCAGCGTGGCCTCATCGACGAGGTTGCCGTGCTCGATGCTGCGCACGCCGGCCTGCACGGCGCGTGTCACGGCGCGCGGCGAGTAGGCGTGGGCCAGCGCGTAGAGATTGGCGGCCTCGGCTTCTTCGACGGCGGCGCGCAACTCGTCCAGGCTGAACTGCGTGCCGTCGATGGGGTCGGTGGGGCTCGAGATGCCGCCGCCGGCCATGATCTTGATGTGGTTGGCTCCGTTGCGCACCTGCTCGCGCACGGCGCGGCGCACCTCGCTCACGCCGTCGGCGATCGCGCCCATCAGGCCCAGGCCCGCGCAGCTGCAGAACATGGAGGTCTGCACGCCTTTGGGCCGCATGTCGGCATGGCCGCCAGTCTGGCTGATGGGCCGGCCGGCGATGGCCAGGCGCGGGCCCTCGTACAGGCCGCGCGCCTGCGCCTCCTGCAGGCCGAAGTCGGCGCCAGCGGCGTCGCGCACGCTGGTGAAACCGCGGTGCAGCATGCCGCGCATGATCTGCGCCGACTCGGCGCTCAGCAGCGAGGCCGGGTGTAAGGCCAGGCCGGCCAGATCGTGCGAGGCCGCCGTCACGTGCACATGGGCATCGATGAGCCCGGGCAGCACCACGCGGCCGGCGCAGTCGATGGTTTGAGCGTCGTCGACGGCGATCGGCTCCTGCGTGACATGCGCGATGCGCGCGCCTTCGATGACTAGGGTGGTGCCGGGTCGCAGCAAGCCGGCCGCGCTGTCGAACAGCGTGGCCTGCGTCAGCGCGAGGCGGCTCACTTCCGGGCGGGCGCCGAAGCGGCCGACGCCGCGGGGTCGGCGGCCGGCAAGCGGCCGCTGGCACCCACGCCCACCCGCACTGGCCCGCTGCCCACCGACCCGGCACCGCTCACGCGGCCGGCGGAGGTGCCGCCGACACCGATGCTGCCGATGCCGGGAATGGGCAGGCTCAGGCCGATGCCCACGTTGGCGCAGGCGGCGAGCAGGCCCGTCGCGCACAGCGCGGCGGCCAGGGTGGTGAGGCGTTTCATGCGGCGAAGCCTACGGCGCCACACCCGCCGGCACAAGGCGCGCACGCGCCGCCTCGTACTCGCGCTTGAGCCGCGCCACCATCTCGGCCGCCGGTACCACCGCCTTCACGGCCCCGATGCCCTGGCCGCAGCCCCAGATGTCCTTCCAGGCCTTCTTGGCGCTGTCGCCGCCGCCGAAGTTCATCGTGCTCGGGTCGGCCTCGGGCAGCTTGTCGGGGTCCATGCCGGCGTTGCGGATGCTGGGCTTCAGGTAGTTGCCGTGCACGCCGGTGAAGAGGCTGGAGTAGACGATGTCGTCGGAGTTGCTGTCGACGATGCACTGCTTGTACTCGGCAGCCGCGCGGGCCTCGTCGGTGGCGATGAAGGCGCTGCCGATGTAGGCGAAGTCGGCACCCATGGCCTGCGCGGCCAGCACCGCGCCGCCGGTGGCGATGGAGCCCGACAGCGCCAGCGGGCCGTCGAACCACTCGCGGATCTCCTGGATCAGCGCAAACGGGCTCTTCGTGCCGGCGTGGCCGCCCGCGCCCGCGGCCACGGCGATCAGGCCGTCGGCGTCCTTCTCGATGGCCTTGTGGGCGTAGAAGTTGTTGATGATGTCGTGCAACACCACGCCGCCCCAGGCATGCACGCCCTCGTTGACGTCGGTGCGCGCACCCAGGCTCGTGATGACGATCGGCACCTTGTACTTGGCGCAGACCATCATGTCGTGCTCGAGCCGGTCGTTGCTCTTGTGCACGATCTGGTTGATGGCAAACGGCGCCGCCGGTTGCTCTGGGTGGGCACGGTCCCAGGCGGCCAGGCCCTCGGTGATCTCGTGCAGCCACTCGTCGAGCAGCGCAGCCGGCCGT
Source organism: Rubrivivax sp. (assembly GCA_044345715.1). Lineage (GTDB taxonomy): Bacteria > Pseudomonadota > Gammaproteobacteria > Burkholderiales > Burkholderiaceae_C > Rubrivivax. Next base: position 565 of record JBIJAP010000304.1, on the reverse strand, counting down.
GCGTTGAGCGCCGGCATGCTGCCCACGACACCGGCGCAGCACTGCGCGATCACGAGCTTGGGGTTGCTGATGATGAACAGCGGCGCGCCGATGATGGGCAACGGCAGGCGCGCCAGCGCCCCGGGAAGCTTGGACATCAGAAGGACTCCAGCGCCATCGCGGTGACGGCATCGGCCCCCTCGACGATGCTGTCGCGCAGCGCCGGGGCCTGGGTGAGGAGGTGGTCGCCGAAGAAGCGCGCCGTCGTGATCTTGGCCTGCATGAAGGCCGGGTCGGTGCCTTCGGCCAGCGCGTCTTCGGCGGCCATCAGCGCACGCGCCATCTGCCAGCCGGCCACCAAGAGGCCCGCGAGCTTCAGGTAGGGCACGCTGCCGGCGTAGACAGCGTTGGGCTGCGCCTTCGTGTGACCGGCGACATAGCCCACGACTTCGACGTAGGCCTTGCGCGCCCCGGCCAGGCGGCGTGCCATCGTCTTGCAGGCTTCGCTGCCGCGGGCCGCCAGTTCGCCCTCAGTGGCCTCGATGCGATCGGCAATGGCCAGCGCCACGCGGCCGCCGTCGCGCGC
>JBIJAP010000302.1:0-4727 GCA_044345715.1 Rubrivivax sp. | reverse complement strand
GGAGGGCGTGGCGGGCAGCAGGCTCATCGGGTCTCCGGCTCGGCGCTGGGTGTGATGGTGGGCTCGAACCGCCCCATGCTGGGTGTTGAGGCCGGAGCCGTCCGTGCGGCCGCGTACGCCTTGGGCGCGGGCAACACGATCAGCAGTTCCTGGCTCGAGTCACTGGCGGCGGTGTCGAACCAGCGCCCGCGCTTCAGCGGCGCTGCGCCTCGAGCCCGTGCGCGGCGCAACTCGTGCACCGCGTCGGCGCGCCAGATCTGCAGCAGCCACGGCCGCCCGCCCACGACGACCCGCAGCGATACCCCCGGCCATGTGGGTGGCAGCTGCGGCTGCAGGCGCAGGCGCGTGCCCTCGACCTGCAGCCCGCACAGGCCCTCGAGCGCGGCGCGCAGCATCACGCCGGCCGAACCGGTGTACCAGCTCCAGCCACCGCGCCCGGCATAAGGCGGCGCGCTGTAGACATCGGCCGCCATGACGTAGGGCTCCAGGCCGTACAGCGGCCCCTGCACCGGATGTGCGGCGCGGTGCGCCGGGCTCAGCCCCTGCCAGGCCTGCCACGCGCGGGCCGGCTCGCCCAGGCGCGCAAAGGCCAACACGGCCCAGGCGCCGGCGTGGCTGTACTGGCCGCCGTTTTCGCGCACGCCGGGCGGGTAGGCCTGGATGTAGCCGGCCCGCGGCCGCGCATCGGCCAGCGGCGGGTGCAGCAGCCGAAGCAGGCCCAGCGGCTCGTCGCCGAGCTCGCGTGCCGCGTTGGCCATGGCCTGGCGGGCGCGGGCTTCGCGCTGGTTCGACACGTCGCCATGCCTGGCACCCGACGGCCCTGCGGCCGACAGCACGCTCCAGGCCTGGGCCACCAGGTCGATGCGGCATTCGGTTGCGGCCGCCGTGCCCAGCGGGGTGCCGTCGTCGAAAAAGGCGCGCCGGTACCACGCGCCGTCCCAGCCTTGTTCGGCCAGTGCCTGCTGCCAGCCGCGGGCCGCCTGGCGCCAGAGCGTGGCGCGTGCGGTGTCGCCGCGCGCCTGCGCCAGCGGCGCATAGCCGCGCACCAGATCACACAGGAACCAGGCCAGCCAGACCGATTCGCCCCGGCCCTCGGGGCCGATGCGGTTCATGCCGTCGTTCCAGTCGCCGCCGCCCATCAGCGGCAGGCCGTGGGCGCCAATGGCCAGGCTGCGGTCGATGGTGCGGGCGCCGTGTTCGTACAGCGTGGCGGGCGCGCCGCGGGGCTGCAGCACCTGGTAGCTGTCTTCGGCGCCGGGTGCCAGTTCCTCGCCGTGCAGGAAGGGTTCGCACTCGTCGAGCAGCGCCGTGCTGCCGCTGCTGCGCACCTGGTGCAGCAGCGCGTGCGGCAGCCACAGGCGGTCGTCGCTGAAGCGGGTGCGCGGACCGGCGCCGGTGTCGGGGTGCCACCAGTGCTGCACGTCGCCTTCGACGAACTGGCGTGCCGCCGCGCGGTGCAGCTGCGCTGGCAGCAGCGCCGGCGCGTGCAGCACCAGCGCCATCGTGTCCTGCAGCTGGTCGCGGAAGCCGTAGGCCCCGCCCACCTGGTGAAAGCCGGCGCGGGCCCACAGCCGGCAGGCCAGCACCTGGTAGGGCAGCCAGTGGTTGACGAGCGCGTCGAACAGCGGGTCGGGGCTCGTCACCTGCACGGCGCCGCCGAGGGCCTGCCAGTGCGCGCGGGCGGCCTGCTCGGCCGCCGCAGCGTCTTGCGACCAGGCCTCGGCCGCGAGTGCCCGCGCCGCATCAGCCGACTCGGCATGGCCGAGCGTGAACACCAGCTCGGCCGCGCCCCCAGCGGCCAGCCGCAGCTGCATCGCGACGGCGGCGCAGGGGTCGAGGCCGGCGCCGGCCCGCTGCAGCAAATGCTGCGGCAGTTGCGCGCGGCCGTCCGCGCCGTAGAGCTCGCGCCGGTCGCAGGTCCAGTCGACGAGTGCCGGGGCCTCGGCGCCCGTGCGGTGCAGCATCAAGAACGCGGTGTGGCCGCCCCGGCCGCCCTGGCCGTCGAGTTGGGTGGCGAGCAGCAGGTCGGGCCCGGCGCCGCTGCCCTCGGCCCAGGCCGTGGCGATACTGGCGCGGTCGCCGCGCAGGCAGCCGAGCAGCCACTCCACGAGGCCGACGACACGCAGCAGCGCGTCGCCCGGGCCGCGGTGCTGCAGTTGCAGCCGCACGCGCTTGAGGCTGGCGCTGGGGTCGACGCACCAGTGCGCCTGCAGGGCGATGCTGTCATGGCGGTCGTGGGCCAGTCGGGTGTCTCGTGAGTCTCGCGCGTCGTGTGCATGACGTCCGCCCCGGGCGGCCGGCGCCAGGCGCAGCGTCTGCGAGATCGTGGTGTGGCCCGGGGCATGGCTTACGCGGCAGCCGTCGCCGGTGTCGTCGGCGCCGACGGTCCAGCAGCGGCCGCTGCGGCGGTCTTGCACGACGAAGCGCTCGCCGTCCATGTCGGCGAGCTCGTCGTTGCCCCAGGCGGTGAGCTGGTTCAGGCGGCTGTTGCCGGCCCAGCTGAAGCCGCGGCCGGCCTCCGACACCAGCGCCCCGAACTCGGCATTGGCCAGCACGTTAACCCAGGGCCGCGGAGTCGGCCGCGCCAGGCTGGTGGCGAAGCGGCAGCTGCCGTCGCTGGCATCGAACTCCACGGGCGGCGAGCGCGGGCGCGCAGGCGGCGTCCCCGCGGTCACGTCGAGCCGCACCGAGGGCACGGCACGGACCTGGTCGTGCGCGTCCTGGTGGGCGGCGAGCCAGTCGTCGAGCTGCTCGGACAGCGGGTGCCCCTCGGCGCGCAGCCGCACCCGCGCCAGCTGCGCGAGGCCCGTGAGCTCGGCCGGCGTCAGCTCGGAGGCCAGCCAGACGTGCAGTTCGCCGGCCCCGGCGGGGGTGCGCGCCTCGGCCGCCTCGTGGCGCTGCTGTTCGCGCATCGCCAGCAGCGCGTGGTGCAGCGGCATGGCGTAGGAGCGGGGCTCGTGGTTCACGACCACGAGGTCGACCACCAGCCCGCCCTGCGCCCAGACCTGCAAGCCGCGCAGCAACAGGCGCAGCAGCGGCAGCCCGCGCGACTGCGCGATGCGCACCTGCACGATCGGCCTCTCGCCCGACAGCCCCAGGCGCCAGAAGGCGTGGCGGTTGCACGGCCGGCCGGCCGTGGGGGCCCGTGTAGCCGTCATCAGCAGCACGGTGGCCAGGTGCTGCAGGCGTTCGGTGCCGGGTGGCACCGCGGGTGGCTCCTCGGCGGCCACGGGCCCGTCGGCGCGCAGCGAGGCCACCAGGGCCTGCAGCTGGGCCAGGTCGGTGCCGGCGGCGGTGGCCAGCAGCCACTGCGCCGTGCCGTGCGGCGGCAGCACCAGCGCCTGCGACAAGGCCGCCACCGGGTCCAGGCCCGTGCCCAGCGGGCCGCTGGGGGTGGGCGCGGCATCGAACTCGGCCAGCGGCTCGGCCGCGCCGCGGCGCCGGCCGCGCCAGCGCGCACGGTCGGCCGGTGGCCGTGCCGGCGCGCTGGCGCCTTCGGCCCCGAGCACCAGATGCACGGCGTGCCAGGTGGCCTCGTCGTCGCGCCGCGGCCGGCGCGTGAACCACAGCGCGTGCGTCTCGGCGTCCCAGCGCGTCTCGATGAAGAGGTTGGCAAAGCCCGGATGCATCTCGTCGGCACCCGCTGGCGACAGGCAGGGCTCGAAGGCCGACATCAGCTCTACCGACAAGGCCTGCGGCGAGGTGTTCCACAGCTCGATGCGGCGCAACTCGACATCGCGACCCGGCTCCACCCACACCATGCAGCGGCTGCGCAGCTCGGGCCAGGTGGCCATGAACACCGCCTCGGCGGCGCAGAAGCGGGTGCGGTACAGCGCGGCGTCGTCACCGCCCGGGTGGAGCGTCAGCGACACCGGCGCGGCGGTGGCCGTGCGGCGCAGCCACAGAAAGTGGCCGTGGGCGTCGCGCAGCAGATCGTCGCGGCGGCGGCTCAGGTCGACATCGCCACAGCGGCTGAAGCCGGCGCCGCCGGGGCGGAGCGCCACGGCGTGGTGGCCGTTGGACAGCAGCAGCGTGGGCGGCAGGGCCTGCCGGCGCGGATCGATCCAGTCGCCCGGTGCCGCGGGGGCGTCGGTGCGGGTGACAGCCGGGAGATCGCCCTCGCGATCGGGCACCGGCAGCACCTCGTGCGGCACGCGCTCCTGCAGCAGCGCGGCCACCGCCGCAATGGCGGGCTCGGCCATGCCCCAGCGGCGCGGCTGGCCGCGCAGCAGCACCACCGCCAGCGCCACCAGCACCATGCCCTGGTGGTGGGCCATGCCGGTCTGCACGAGCATGGCGCTGCCGTCGCTGCCGCGCCGCTCGGGGCTGTCGTCGAGCGCCTCGACGAAGCCTTCGTTGCCGCGCGCGCCCAGTGCCTCGAGGCGGCGCAGGTTCGCCACCGCGGCGGCCGGGTTCACCATCGCAGCCAGCACGGTGGCGTAGGGCGCGATCACGCGTTCTTCGGGCGGCGTGCGCCGCATCGCCAGCCGCGGCACGCCCTGAGGGCCGTACTGGTAGGCCATGCTGGCGTCGACCTCGGCGCGCGCGCATTCGCTCTGGCCCCAAGGCAGGCCAAGGCGCCTGCCGTGGCGCTGCTGCTCGACCACCGCCATGCGCGCGGCGCGGCCGAGCAGGCTGTCGACAGGCTCGTCCAGCACCAGGGCCGGCATCAGGTACTCGAACATCGAGCCCGACCACGAACGCAGCCCCACCTCGCGGCCAGCGGC
>JBIJAP010000164.1:0-7528 GCA_044345715.1 Rubrivivax sp. | reverse complement strand
CGCGCGGTACTGATCACCGCCGCCGCAACTATGAATCACTGCCTGCGCGGCCGCATCAGCGTCGCCAAGCCACCACCAACCCTCGAAAACTCGTCCAGTGCGGTCGCTGGTGAAACATGCGGGCTAGCGCGGGTGCGTTGTGGGGTTGTGGCCGCGCGGGGGCTTCGCAGCCCTCTGCCGACGCTTGCCCGCCCCTCAACCCCCCTCCGTTCGGGCTGAGCCTGTCGAAGCCCTCTCCTCCGTTCGGGCTGAGCCTGTCGAAGCCCCCCGTCTGCACACCACCAACCCTTCGACACGGGGCCCTCGACAAGCTCGGTCCCCTGCTCAGGGCGAACGGAGGGGGGTGACGGCAAACAGATAGGGTGGATAGTGGGGGCGAACGGAGGGGGACGTAAGTCGGAGTCGAACACCACGGAGGTGGATGAGCGGCAGGCGGTGCGCGGTGCGGGCGCTATGTGGGGCGCCGAGCAGCGCAGTCTTGAGGGCGGCGCGCGCAGCGCGCATCCAAGACTGACTCACGGCAACTGTCCGAGCGCAGCGGGCGCAGCCCGCGTAGCGAGTTTTGCCGTGCGCCCTCAAGGCGAGCAGCGGAGGGGAGTCAGCCCACAGGGCTGACCGCCACACCTAGCGCCCGCACCGTGCACCGCCTGCCGCGACGCGCGAGGCCGACGACAGGGCTTCGACAGACTCACTACCGATGCACTTCGTCCTCGCCGTGCCGCGCCAGCAACTCCATCAGCTGCTTGCGGATCAGGATGCCCGGCCGGTCGGAGTCCATGCTGAACTCCACGCCTCGGCGGCGCAGATCGACCACGGCGTCGGGGTCGGTGGACTCGAGGATGTCCTTGTCTTCGCGCGTGATGACGTGGTCGAAGTCGATCAAGAGCTGTTGCGGACACTCCGCCTCGGTGTCGTTGCGGAACAGCCATTGGCAGAGCTGGATGTGGCCGTCATCGATGGGCGTGAAGCCGTTCAGGATGACGTGGCGAACGCCGCTGGGGTATTCGATGTCGAGCCGGCGCGCAAACGGAAGGTAGTAGGCGTTGCGCATGTGCCGCTGCGTGATCGGCTCGCTGCTGCCACTCACACGGTGAAAGGCCGGCGGGTTGGTGGCGGCGATCACGGTCTCGGCGTAGAAGCCACCCGAGCCACCGTCCTGCTCAATCAGCTCGTAGCGGCTCGGCTTGGGCTGCGCCTCCACGCCGAAAGTGGCGCGGTGCACGAAGCTGAAGTGGCTGTTGTCGAAGCTGTTCTCCAGCGCCCGCACCGGGCTCGTGGCCCAGACCTCGTGGAACTGGAAGATGGTGCGCCAGCCCGGTGCGCCGAACTCGGGCATCTCGGGGATCGCCGCGAGCGGCTGCTCTGACGGCGGCACCAGCGCCACCCAGGCGTAGCCGTAGGCGGCCTGGCAGCGGTAGGCCGGCGTGCAGTACCCGGCCGGGATTTCACGGCCCTCGTCGTACTGCGGGATGCGGATGACGCGGCCGGTGCCGTCGTACGTCCAGCCGTGGTAGCCGCATTGCAGCGCGCCGTCGATGCAACGGCCCTTGCTGAGCTTGGCGGTGCGGTGGCAGCAGCGGTCCTTCAGCGCCTTGGGCTCGCCGTCGGCGCCGAGCCACAACACGATGGCCTCGCCCAGAAGCGTGAAGGGCTGCGGCGTGCCGGCAGCCAGCTGTGACAGCGGCATGACCGGGTGCCAGAACTTGCGGAAGACGGGTTGTTGGGTGACCAGCATGAACCCAGCGTAGCAGGACGCGTGCCGGCTCGACAATGCCGGCATGAACTCGCTCACGCGCGTCGACGTGCTCATCCTGGGTGCTGGCATGTCGGGCCTGGCGATGGCCACCGGCCTGCTGCGCGCCGGCCGCCGCGACTTCGTCGTCGTCGAGCAGAGCAGCGGGCTGGGCGGCACCTGGTGGGACAACCGCTACCCGGGCGCGGCCGTCGACGTGCCGGCGCCGCTGTACAGCTTCAGCTTCGCACCCAACCCGCGCTGGTCGCGCCGCTTCGCCTCGGCGGCGGAGATCCTGGCCTACCAGCAGCAGCTGGCCCGTGAACACGGGCTGCAAGCGCATCTGCAGCTGGGCCGCCGCGTGGTCGACGCGCGCTTCGACGAGGCCCGCGGCCGTTGGCAGATTGGGCTTGACGATGGCAGCGGCTTCGATGCCCGCGCCTTTGTCTGCAGCACCGGGCCGCTGTCGGTGCCGCGCTGGCCCGCCATCGAAGGCCTGCACAGCTTTGCCGGCCCTTGCCTGCACACGGCGCGCTGGGACGCCAGCCTGCCGCTGGCCGGCCGCCGCGTGGGCGTCATCGGCACCGGCTCGACGGCGGCGCAGCTGGTGCCCGAACTGGTGCGCCAAGGCGCGCAGCTGACGGTGTTCCAGCGCACGCCGAACTGGGTGCTGCCGAAACTGGACCGGCGTTATGGCGCCATCGACCGCCTGCTGTACCGCGTGCCCGGCTGGAACCGCGCCGTGCGCCTGACGTGGGCCGCGGGCTCGGAACTGTTCCGCCGCGGCTTCGAGCCCGGCTCGGGGGCGCAGCGCCGGCTGCTGGCACTGGCCGCGCTGCACCTGCGTCGCCAGGTGGCCGACGCCGCGCTGCGCGACCAGTTGCGCCCGCCCTACCCCATCGGCTGCAAGCGCATCATCTTCTCGAACGAGTGGCTGCGCACGCTGGCATCACCGGCGGTGACGCTGGTCAGCCAGGCCCTCGAGCGCGTCACGCCACAGGGCGTGTGCACGGCCGATGGCCGACAGCATGCGCTGGACGTGCTGGTCTGCGCCACGGGCTTTGACGTCGAGCACGCGCTGGCCACGCCCATCGTCGGCCGCGCCGGCCAGTCGCTGCAGCAGGCCTGGCGCGATGGCCCCGAGGCCCACTTCGGCAGCAGCGTGGCGGGCTTCCCGAACCTGTTCCTGATGCTCGGCCCGAACACCGCCACCGGGCACACCAGCACGCTGCTGTTCATCGAGCCCCAGGTCGACTTCGTGCTGCGCTCGCTGGCCGAACTCGAGCGCCGCGGCCAGGCCTGGCTGGACGTTCGCCGCGAGACGCAGTACGCCTTCAACAGCGAGCTGCAGGCGCGCCTGGCGAACTCGGTGTGGATGCAGTGCCGCAGCTGGTACCGCGCGGCCAATGGCCGCAACGTGGCCATCTGGCCCGGCTACACGCCGGAGTTCCGGCGCCGGCTGGCGGCGCTGGACTTCAGCGGCTACGAGTTCGGCTAGAAGCTCGGCAACGTCGACAGGCTCACACGCCCGGCCGCCACATCGGCCATCACGCGTTCGCGTTCGGCCCAGCCGCGCAGCTTGCCGGGGTTGAGCAGGCCCAGCGGATCGAAGCGCATCTTGGTCGCCACCACGTCGGGGTTGACCTGGCCCTGCTTGCCGTCTTCCACCATCCACACGTGCGGGTTGGCGATGTAGACGCCGTGCTCGCGGTGGATCTGCATGACCTCGTCGAGGCGCTCGTCGTTGCGGTAGCGCACGAGCTGCAGGCCGGAGCAGGTCATTGCGCCTTCCTTGGTGCGGATGAACTCCAGGTGCGTGAGCACCTCGTCGCCGAAGTGCGCACGCAGCGTCTTCGCCTGCGCCACATGGCGGCCTGCTGCGAAACCGCTCTGGATATAGGTGAGCGACTTGTCGACCTTCATCGCGTGCAACGTGGTGTGGTTCCAGGTGTACTCGACGATCGTGCGGTTGCTGCTCTTCACCTCGGCCGCTGATCTGCGGTAGCTGATGCGGCCACCGAACTCGGCCACCAGTTGCTTGAGCGCCGGCTCGCTGGCCTCGGCCACGAGCGCGAAGACGGCGTGGCTGCCGGCGTCCATCGCGCCCTTGAGCAGCGGCGTCGCCGCCATCAGCAAATCAGGGATGGGCGCGGCCTGCAGCGTGACGCTCTTCTTGATGACGCCCGGCGCGTGCGCCAGCGCATCACCAAACTCGATGGCGGCGTCGAAGGCGTCGAAGCAGACGATGGCCTCGAGCCAGGCATGCGCCGGGGCCAACGCCACCTCGAGCTCGAGCACCAGGCCGTTGGTGCCGTACACGTGATGCAGCAGCAGCGCCTCGGGCGCGCGCAGCTCCGCCACGCGCGGCTCGGGCTCGATGCTCATGGCACGCACGCCCAGCACGTTGCCGGTGCTGGCCAGCGGGCCGAAGTTGATGCTGCCCACGCCGCCGAAGCCGCCGCCGTACAGGCCGCCCAGCGTGGCGCTGCGGAAGGTGCTGGGCACGCAGCGCAGCTCCCAGCCCAGGCCGCCTTCCTTGCCTTGTTGCGTGGCCTTGTCCATCTCCATCATGCGGATGCCGGCCTGCGCGCGGCCCACGCCGCCTTCGCACCACAGCAGCTTGTTGTAGGCGGAGAGATCCAGGATCACACCGCCATGCAGCGGCATGCACTGGCCATAGTTGCCGGTGCCGCTGCCGCGCACCGTGATCGGCACGCGATCGGCGGCACAGGCGGCCACCACGGCGCGGATCTCGTCTTCGGTCTTCGGCCGCGCCACGGCGTGCGCGCGCAGGTGCTCGAGCTGGCGCTTGAGCACCGGGCTGAACCAGTAGAAGTCCTGGCTCAGGCGCTCGACGCGGCTGTCGGTGATCCACTCCAGCGCCGGCAGGCGCGCCACGATGGCGGCGGTGGCGGCCGCCACAGTGGCGGCGTCGAACTCGGGTTCGGTGGTGGTGTTCAAGGCGCGATCACGGCAAGGTCTTGACGAAGGCCTCAGCGTCGGCGCGCAGCTGCGCCATGTCGAGGCCGGGGATGGTGTCGTTCTCGACGACGACGCGGCCGTGGCACAGCAGCCACTTCAGCGTCGGCCGGCCGCCGCTGGCCACGGGGCCGATGGCGGGGTCGCGCAGGCCGAAGTGGCGCGGCTGGTCGAGGTCGTAGACGGCGATGTCGGCCGCCATGCCGGGCTGCAGCGTGCCCACGCCGGGCAGGCCCAGCACGCGGGCACCGCCGGCCGTACCGATGTGGACGACGTCTTCGACCGTCATCGCCGCGCTGTGCCCGCCGGGTTGCACGGTGCGGTGGCCGGGGCTGCGTGCATCGTTGCGCTCACCGGCGCGCGGATCGGCCCGGTGCACCAGCCAGGCCATGTGCGCCTCGCTGGCCATGTCGGCGGCCTCGTTGCTGGCCGCGCCGTCCACCGCCAGGCCCACCGGCACGCCCAGCGCCAGCGCCTCGGGGATGCGCGCGATGCCACTGCCCAAGCGCCCGTTGCTCTGCGGGCAGTGCGCGATGCCGGTCTGCGTGTCGGCGCACAGCTGCAGGTCGGCGTCGGACAGGTGCACCATGTGCGCGTACCAGACGTCCTCGCCCACCCATTCGTGCTCGGCCACGAACTGCATCGGCGACATGCCGTGCTGCTCGCGCGCCCAGCGCACGTAGTCGTAGGTCTCGTTCAGGTGACTGTGCAGCCGGATGCCGAGGCGCCTAGCCTCGCGCGCCAACGGCTTGAGGTGCTCGGCGGCGCAGCTCCAGTTGGGCGTGGTGATGGCGCTGGCCACGCGGCGCATGGCCATCGGGCCGGCGTCGTGGAAGCGGTGCACGTCGCGCTCGACGCTGGCCAGGAAGCCGTCCAGCGTTTCGGGCATCACCTGCGGTGGCGCGTCCATGTCGACGCCCGGCCGCGCCTGCGTCTGGCCCCCGCGGGCGAGCACGAAGCGCAGGCCGAGCTTGCCTGCCTCGTCGAACACGGCCTCGCTGGCATCGAAGGGCATGCCGGGCCAGTAGTGGTACTGGTGATCGCACACCGTGGTGCAGCCCGACAGCGCCAGCTCCACCAGGCCCACGCGCGCGGCCAGGCGCAGCGCGGCCTCGTGGTCGAAGTGGCGGCGGTAGGCCACCGGCACCGCAGCCAGCCAGGGCACCAGCGCCAGGTTGATGCCGGCCGGGATGCCCTTCAGCAGGCTCTGAAACAGGTGGTGGTGGGTGTTCACCCAGCCCGGGTAGACGACGCAGCCGCGCGCCTCGAGCACACGCTGGCCGGGCTCGGGCGCCAGCGTGCCGATGGCGGTGATGACGCCGGCCCTGATGCGGATGTCGGTGCCGCCCGTCGAGCGTGCGGCAGCGCCCGCCTGGCCGGTGAGCAGCGCCTCGGCGCCGCGGATGAGGATGTCGTCAGTCATGAGCCTGTTCGCTTTCGTGCCACGAGCCCAGCGCCCACTTGCTGAGCACCGCCATCAGCGCGAACAGCAGCACGCCGGTGACGGTGATGAGCACCAGCGCCGCGAACATGCGCGGGATGTTGAGTTGATAGCCGGCCTGCAGGATCTGGTACGCCAGCCCCGTGCCGGTGCCGCCGGTGCCGGCCACGAACTCGGCCACCACGGCGCCGATCAGCGCCAGGCCCGAGCTGATTCGCAGGCCGCCAAAGAAGTAGGGCAGCGCCGAAGGGATGCGCAGCCGCAGCAGCGTCTGCATGCGCGTGGCGCGGTTGAGCTTGAAGTAGCTCATCAGCCCCGGGTTCACGCTGCGCAGGCCTAAAGTGGTGTTGGCGATGATGGGGAACAGGGCCACCAGCGTGGCGCAGATCACCAGGCTGGCGGTCGGCTCCTTGACCCAGATGATGATCAGCGGCGCGATGGCCACGATGGGCGTCACCTGCAGCAGCACGGCATACGGAAACAGCGCCGTCTCGATGACGCGGCTCTGCACGAAAGTGAAGGCGATCAGCACGCCCAGCACGGTGGCGCAGAGGAAGGCGAACAGCGTGATCTTCAGCGTGGTGTACAGCGCGCCAAACAGCAGGCCGGCGTCTTTGACCAGCGTCTCGGCCACGTTCATGGGGCTGGGCACCAGGAAGGGTGGCAGCTTGTAGGCCACGACCAGGCCATGCCAGGCGGCGATGAGCACCACCGCCACAAGGGCGGGCCAAATGATCTTGTTCGCAGAAGCGTTCATGGGGTCGTGGCGTTCAGGCCAGCGCCCGGTCGGAGTCGGCTCCGCTGGCCTTGAGCAGCGCGTCCTGCAGCCGCTTGGCGTGCGCGGCAAAGCGCGTGGAGACACGGAAGTCGGCGCTGCGCGGGTAGGGCTCGTCGATGACGATCTCGTCGACCACACGCCCTGGCCGTGCCGCCATCACCACCACGCGCTGCGACAGGAACACCGCCTCGTAGATGCTGTGGGTGACGAACATCACCGTGAGCTTCTGTGCCGCCCACAGCTGCAGCAGATCGCTGTCGAGCCGGTTGCGGGTGATCTCGTCGAGCGCGCCGAAGGGCTCGTCCATCAGCAGTAGGTTCGGGCGCGTGACCAGGCCGCGCGCGATGCTCACGCGCATCTGCATGCCACCGCTCAGTTCGCGCGGTAGCGCGTCTTCGAACTTCTCCAGGCCCACCAGGCGCAGCACCTCGCGCACACGCGGCTCGCTCTCGGCGTGCGGCACGCCGGCCAGATCGAGCGGCAGGCGCACGTTGGCCATCACGCGCGCCCAGGGCATCAGCGTGGCTTCCTGGAACACGAAGCTCAGCGCATGGCCGGAGCTCTGCACCTGCTCGACCGGCTTGCGCCACAGCAGCAG
>JBIJAP010000234.1:0-5798 GCA_044345715.1 Rubrivivax sp. | reverse complement strand
TCTTGAGCAGCGTGCTCTTGCCGCAGCCGCTGGGGCCGAGCAGCGTGACGAACTCGCCCTCGGGCACCGTCAGGTTCACGGGCAACAGGGCCTGGGTGCCGTTGGGATAGGTCTTCTCGGCCGAGAGCACCTCGACGGCGGGAATCGGGTTCATGCAGCGACGGTGGGCTTAACGGTGGTGCGGCGATACATCTCGACGAGGTGCTCGCCCGCGGTGATGGGGCCGTAGCGCGGCGTCTCGCCAGCCGGCACGCAGCTCGGCAACGGCAGGATGACGGCCTCGGCGTCTAGGTCGAAGAAGTAGGCGATGCTGTAGCGCTCCCTGCCCGCGACGCGGTTGACCACGCGGTGCATCGTCGAGCGCCAGCGGTCATGCGTCCAGCGTGCCATCAGGTCGCCGATGTTCACGACGAAGGCGCCAGGGATCGGCGTCACGTCGGTCCAGGTGCCGTCGCTGCCCTGCACCTGCAGGCCGCCGGCGTCGTCTTGCGCCAGCAGTGTGAGCGCGCCCCAGTCGGTGTGTGCGCCGCAGCCGATCTGCCCCGGCGCCACCACTTCCGGCTGCGGCGGATAGTGCAGCAGCCGCGTCGTGCAGGTGGGCTGGCGCATGAAGCCATCGAAGTGGCCGGTGGGCAGGCTCAAGGCCCGCTCGTAAAGGCCCATCAGGCGGCGCGCCAGCGTGTCGCAGGCGGCCGAGTAGGCCTCCATCGCGGCACGGAAGCCCGGCACCAGCGCCTCGTGTGGCCACGGGTTGGGGCCGATGGCCTCCACGCCCAGGTAGAAGCTTTCCTTGATGTCAGGCGGCTGACTTGGATCGAGCGCCTGCCAGCCGACGGGATCGAAGCCGCGCTTAAGCGGCCAGCCGTCGATGTGCCAGCGGCGCTTGTCGGCTTCGGGCAGCGCGAAGAAACGCCGGCTGGCATCGAAGGCGTCCTCGGTCAGCGCGGGGTCGACGCCATGGCCGACAACCGCCATGAAGCCCGCCGTGGCGAGTGCATCGTCGATGCGGCTCGCCACAGCCGCGGCATCAGAACCGAGGTCGATGACCGGGATGTTCATTTTCAACCGCTCATCCGTTCACCCTGAGCAGGGGACCGAGCTTGCCGAGGGCCCCGTGTCGAAGGGCCCGCATCGCAGGCCCTTCGACAAGCTCAGGACAGGGCTTCGACAGGCTCAGCCCGAACGGCAGGAGCATCAGGGCATCACCTTCAGGTCCTTCACGAACTGCGTCGTGTAGGTCTTGCGCACGTCCACCTTGGCGGGGTCGATCAGCTTCATCGCCACCATCATGTCGAAGGTCTTCTTCATGCGGTCGTCGGTGACGATGCCCACGCCCAGATTCGCCGCGTCGCCGCCGAACACCATGCCGGTGTCGTTGAGCAGCTTGATGCCGACGGCGATCTTGTCGTCGGTCATGTTGGGGTTGTCCTTCTTGATCAGCGCATTGGCCGGCGCTGGGTCACCCTTGAGGTACGTCTTCCAGCCTTCCATGCTGGCCTTGACGAAGGCGGCCACGGCCTTGGGCTTCTCGCGCACCGTCTTCTCCAGGCACACGATGGTGGTGCTGTACGGGGGCCAGCCATGGTCGGACAGCAGGAAGACGTTCGGCTTGAACTTCGCTTCCTTCTCGATGGCGTAGGGCTCGCTGCTCAGGTAGCCCTGCTGCACCACGTTCTTGTCGGCGACGAAGGGCTGAATGTTGAAGGTGTAAGGCCGCGCCTGGCTGGCCTCTAGCTTGTAGGTGGCCATCAGCCAGGGCCAGTAGGTGGTGTTGGCGGCGCTGCTGATGAGGATGGTCTTGCCCTTCAGGTCTTCCATCTTGTTGACCACGCCGGGGTGGCCGATCAGCACCTGCGGGTCTTTCTGGAAGGCGGCCGCCACGGTGACGGCGTTGATGCCGATCTCCCAGCTCTTGAAGGTCTGCACGTCGTAGCCCATGACGCAGTCGGTCTGGCCGGCGGCCATGAGCTGCATGATGTTGACTTGCGGGCCACCCATGCGGATGGTGACGTCCAGGCCCTCGCGCTTGTACAGGCCCGTGGCCAGCGCCTGGTAGAAGCCGCCGTGTTCGGCCTGCGCATACCAGTTGGTGGTGTAGGTGAACTTCTCTTGCGCCAGCGCGGCCGGGCCGTGGGCGGAAAGAGCCAACAGCGCAGCCGCGGCGGCAAGCGCGCGGACGGGACGGCGGGCGTTCAGGGTCATCGGATCACTCCTTGGTGGATGGGCACGGGGCAACCGCGGGAGCGAGTGCAATCGACGTGCCACCGCCTGCGGTCTGTCTTGGTGCCTAGTCGGCGGTGCGCGCCCCCAACACGTCTCCATCATGGTGCAGCGTGCCCCAGGTGCGGGCCTCGCGCTCGATCCAGTGCATGCGGTGCAGGTCGGTGATGCCCTGAGCCCAGCTCTCGGCCAGCGAGTCGAGGATGGCCTGGCCCTGCTCCGGTGTGGCGGGCAACGGATCGCCGATGACGCCGCTCTCGCCGAAGTCGCGCGCCGTCCAGGCGCAGGCCGGGCGGCCGTCGGCCGACAGCACCTTGCTCGGAAACTCCGGCGGCACATTGGCCACCGCGTGCTCCATGTGCACCGTGTTCGGGGCCAGCGCCATCATCAGCGCCGTCTCGGCGTGGCCGGCGTGCATGGCCAGGCGCCGCTCCTGCTCGGAGAGGTACTTGCCCGCCACGTGCGGTACACGCCAGGCAAAGTGCGGCAGCACCATGAAGTCGCCATGGCGCAGGCGCAGTTCGCGCGCGGCCATCTCCATCACCTGCGGCTGGCCGCCGTGGGCGTTGACGATCAACAGGCGCCTGAAACCCATCCTGTAGACCGACTCGCCGATGTCCTCCACCGTCTTCTGCAGCGTGGCGCCGTCGATGGTGACGGTGCCCGGAAAGTGCAGGTGCTCGCAGCTCTTGCCGAAGGTGATGGGAGGCAGCGCGTAGGCCGGCACCTCATCTGGCAGCCGCGCCAGCGCGTGGCCCACCACGCCCGCGGCGATGACGCTGTCTACCGCGCAGGGCAGGTGCGGGCCGTGCTGCTCGATACTGCCCGCGGGCAGCACGATCACGGTGTGGGCCCGGTCGGGCAGCGCCGCGATCTGCGCCCACGTGAGGTAGGGCAGATAGCGTTCGGGCGGGCAGTAGCCGTGCAGCATGGGGTCAGGCCTTGGGAGTGAGGGGCACGTAGGCGGTGGCTTCGACCTCCACCACGATGTCGGGCGTGGGCAGCATGCCACTGACCTGCACCACGGTCGATGCCGGCGGCTCGCCCGGAAAGAACTGGTGGCGGATGCGGGCGTAGCGCGGGAAGTGGTCCAGGTCCTTGAAGTACTGCACCAGCCGCACGACCTGGTCCATGCGCCCACCCGCGGCCTCGAGCGTGCTGCGGATGCGTTCGAGCACGAACCAGCTCTGCGCCAGGATGGCACCGTCGCGCGCATCGACGCTGAACTCGCCGGTTTCACCCGCCGCGGCGCGCGCCTCGGGCGGCAGGTCGGCAAAGCCGCGCACGATGAGCTGGCGCGTGGGGTCGACGGCGATCACGCCCGAGAGCAGCAGCCAGTCGCCCGCGCGGCGCCAGGGGCTGTAGCGGGCCAGGGGTTTGGCGATGTCGGTCATGTCAGGGCCTTCATGTCAACAACCTCAGGCTGCGGTCCACCTTGGCCAGAAAGGCCTCGCGGTCGGCCGCGGTGGCGTGGTTCATGTCGTGCAGCTGCAGCCAGCTCATGCGGCAGCCGCGGGCGTACAGCGGGCGCAGCCCTTTCATCAGCAGGCTGCGGCCCGGGTCGCCGATGACGCGCAGCCACCACCACGGCGAGCCCGAGGTGGTGATGCCGACGAAGCGGCGGATGTTCTGCAGCTCGCCACGGATGGTGCGCTTCTTCGCCGTCGCCACCTGGAAGGTGACGCCGGGCAGCCAGACGCGGTCGAGCCAGCCTTTCAGCATCGCCGGCAGGCCGTAGAACCAGGTGGGGTAGATGGCAACCCAGCCTTCGGCCCACTGCAGCGCCTCGACGTGGCGGGCCACGCCAGCGATGTTTTGCGCGGTGTCGGTGAGGTAGCTGCGCCGCTCCTCGCGCGTGAACACGGGGTCGAAGCCCTCGGCGTACAGGTCGATGATGCGCAGCTCGTGGCCGGCTTCGCGCAAGGCCAGGCACGCGGTACGGAAGATCGCCGCACCAAAACTCTCGGAGTCGGGGTGGCAGAACACAACCAGCAGCCGCATCGCCTACAGCCCCCCGCCCGGGATACCCAGCACGCGCTCGTCCCAGGCGCGCAGCTTGCCGGGGTTCATCAGGCCCAGCGGATCGGCGGTCTGCTTGAACGACAACTGGGCCTCGTCGAGCTGCTTCATGCCGCCGTCCTCCAGCACCCAGGTGTGCGGGTCGTAGATGGCGCAGCCATCGGCCTCGAAGCTGGCCATCAAGGCGCGCAGCTGCGGCTCGTCGAAGTACTGCACCAGCGGCAGCGCAAAGGCCACCAGCTCGCCACCGGCGCGGCTGAACTCGTGGTGCATGAACACCTCGTCGCCGAAGCGCGCCATCTGCGCGGCCACGAGCTCGGGGCTGAAGGGCGCCGGGTAGGCCACCTGCAGATACGTCACGCCGCGGTCGGACTTCAGCGCCTCCAGCGTGGTGTGGTTGTAGGCGCACTCGGTGCACGAGGGCAGCCCTTGCGCCAGCAGCTCGGCCTCGGTCCCGGCCACGATGACGCGGCCGCCGTGGGCCTGCACCCGCGCCGCGTAGCCCGCCAGCGAGGCCGGTTGCACCTGAGCAAACATCGCGTCTTCGTCTTCGAGCCGCCCGCGCAGGCCGGCGTAGTAGGGCGTGATGCGCCGCTCCACCGCGCTCATCTGGAACAGGTCGAGATCGCCGCGCACGCTGGCCGCGCCGGCCGCCAGGCCGAAGTGCAGCAGCGTGTCGTAGCGCGGGAAGAGCGCGATCGTGTGCTGCCACTCGACCCGCGGCACGAGCGCCACGTCCACCTCGAGCAGGATGCCGTTGCTGCCGTAGGCGTGGTGCGCGCGCTGGATCTCGGCACCTTCGAGCACCACGCGGCGCGGCGGGTCTTCGAGCGTGAGCACCACCAGCCGCGTGACGTTGCCCGCATCGGCCAGGATGCCGTGGCGCAGGCTGCCGATGCCGCTGTGGCCGCCGGCAATGAAGCCGCCCAGCGTGGCGATGCGCTCGGTGCTGGGCCACATCGCCAGCTGCTGGCCGGTGGCGGCCGCCGCCTCGTTGAGGCGGTGGATCAGGATGCCGGCCTGCACGCGCGCGCGGCCGGGCTGCAGCGCCACCACGGCATCGAGCCCGGTGATGTCGAGCGACACGCCGCCAAACAGCGGCACGCACTGCCCGTAGTTGCCGGTGCCGCCGCCGCGCACCGTGAGCGGCACGCGGTGGCGCACGCAGGCCGCGGCCACGCGTTCGAGTTCGGCCTCGGTGCGCGGCCGCACCACCAGGTGCGGCTGCCGGCCCTGCAGCGCCTGGGCCAGCACGGGGCTGTACCAGTGGTAGTCGCTGCCGGCGCGGGCGAGTTCGGCGGCGTCTCGCCGCACATCCAGGCCGGCCAGAGCCGATGCGACGGCGTCGATGTCGAAGGGGTCGTGCGGGCGGTAGGGATTCATCGGTGTCGGCTCGGGTGGCAAGGACTTTGCAAGCCGCGTGCCCACACTTCCATGTCAACATGAAAGGGGCTTCGATGCAGCCCGCAGCACCTCAGGAGGAACCCGCATGCCGCTGATCCAGGTTTCCATGTTTGCTGGCCGCACGGCCGAGCAGAAGCGCGCCTTCGCGCAGGCCC
>JBIJAP010000414.1:0-3457 GCA_044345715.1 Rubrivivax sp. | reverse complement strand
CGACTCGGTGGACATCGTCTTCACCGACGTCGAGCGCGGCGACTGGGCCACTGCCGGGCGCCTCTGGAGCGACCCGCCCCCCGCGTCCGTGCCGCGACCGGAGCCTTGAGCACCATGCCCGGCAACAAGACCCTGCTCATCCACCACGCCGAACGGCTGGTGACGATGGACGCCGAGCGGCGCGAGATCGCCGACGGCGCCGTGTTCGCCCGCGGCGGCGTGATCGAGGCCGTGGGCCCGAGCCACGCCCTGCCCGCCACGGCCGACGAGGTGATCGACGCCACCGACCACGTCGTGCTGCCCGGCCTCGTGAACACGCACCACCACATGTACCAGACGCTCACGCGCGCACAGGGCCCGGTGCAGGACGCGACGCTGTTCCCTTGGCTGCAGGGTCTGTACCCGGTGTGGGCGCGCCTCACGCCCGAGATGCTGCGCGTGAGCACGCAGATCGCGGCGGCCGAGCTGCTGCTGTCGGGCTGCACGACCAGCAGCGACCATCTCTACTTGTTCCCCAACGGCTGCACGCTCGACGACACGCTCGACGCCGCGGCCGAGATCGGCATCCGCTTCCATGCCGCGCGCGGCGCCATGAGCGTGGGCGCCAGCGCCGGGGGCCTGCCGCCTGATGACGTGGTGGAAGACGAAGACGCCATCCTCGCCGACACCGAGCGCCTCATCCTGCAGCATCACGACCCGGCGCCCTTTGCCATGCGCCGCATCGTTGTGGCGCCCTGCAGCCCCTTCAGCGTGAGCCCGCGCCTCATGCGCGAGGCCGCGGTGCTGGCGCGCCGCCACGGCGTGAACCTGCACACCCACCTGGCCGAAAACGACAGCGACATCGCCTACACGCGCGAGAAGTTCAACTGCACACCGGCCGAGTACGCCGACGAGCTGGGCTGGCTCGGCCCCGACGTCTGGCACGCGCACTGCGTCAAGCTCGACGAGGCCGGCATCCGCCGCTTTGCGGCCACCGGCACCGGCGTGGCGCACTGCCCGGGCTCGAACATGCGCCTCGGCTCGGGCATCGCGCCCATCCGCGCGATGCGCGATGCCGGCGTGCCGGTGGCCATTGCGGTGGACGGCTCGGCCAGCAACGACAGCGGCCACCTCTTGGCCGAGCTGCGCCTGGGCCTGCTGCTGCAGCGCGTGGCGCGCGGGGCCGATGCGATGAGCGCCCGCGAGATGCTGGAGATCGGCACCCTGGGCGGCGCCCGCGTGCTAGGCCGCAGCGACATCGGCGCGCTGGCACCCGGCATGGCGGCCGATGTGATCGGCGTGCCGCTGGCCGACGTGGCGCTGGCGGGTGCCGACGACCCGGTGGCCGCGCTGCTGCTGTGCCAGGTGGCCCGTGTGGGCTTCAACGTCGTCAACGGCTGCGCCGTGGTGCGCGAAGGGCGACTTCTGACCGTCGATCTTGACAAGCTCGTGAATTCTCAGCGTGCTTGCATGCTCCGACTCATCGGCGCGCGCTAGAGTCGGCGGCCGTCCCTGCTGGCGATGTTTGGCCGTGGACTGAGCCATGAGACAGGCGAAGAGATGGAACAGGTGTTTGTGCCAGCCGACAAGATCACATCCTCCTGCCGAACGCTCGCGCTTACTGCACTGCTGAGCCTTGGCGCGCATGCCACTGCCCTGGGCCAGGCCAGCCCGTGAGCGTTGCCGCCACCCACGCTGCGCGTGGTCGGCGGCTTGGCGGGGCTCAACCAGTACACGCGCCAGGAAGAGCCCTTCTGGACACGCCGACTGGGCGAGCTCTCCGGCGGACGCTTCCGCGCCGAGATCGTGCCCTTCGACCGCGCCGGCATCCGCGGCGCCGAACTGCTGCCGATGGTGCGGCTGGGCACGGTGCCCTTCGGCACGCTGCTGCTCAGCCAGGCAGCCCCGCGAGATGCCGAGTTCGCCGCGCCCGATCTGGCCGGCCTGAACCCCGATGTCGCGACCCTGCGCAAGGTGGTCAACGCTTGGCGTCCCCGGCTCCAGGCCCTGCTGCGCGAGCGGCACAACGCCGAGCTGCTCGCCGTCTACGCCTACCCGGCCCAGGTGGTGTTCTGCAAGCGGCCCATCGACAGCCTGGCCGGGCTGAAGGGGCTGCGGGTGCGCACCTCCAGCCAGACGCAGGCCGACCTGGTGCGGGCGCTCGGCGGCGAACCGCTCACCGTGCCACTGGCGCAAGTGGTCGCGCAGGTGCAGTCGGGTAACCTCGACTGCGCACTCACCGGCACGATGTCCGGCCACACCATCGGGTTGGACACCGTCACCACCCACCTGCTGCCCCTGCCACTGAACTGGGGCCTGTCGGTGTTCGTGGCCCACGGGCCGAGCTGGCAGGCCCTGCCCGCCGAGCTGCGCGCGCTGTTGCAACGCGAGCTGCCCCAGCTCGAAGCCGCCATCTGGGACGACGCCGAGCGCGAAACGGCCGAGGGCATCCGCTGCAGCACCGGCACGGGGGCGTGCTCGACCGGCAAGCCGGCGCGCATGACGCTGGTGGCTCCGGACCCGCAGGACGTGGCCCTGCGGCGCCATGTCCTGGCCACCGAGGTGCTGCCGCGCTGGCTGGAGCGTTGCGGCGCGGCCTGCGCCACCGAATGGAACATGCGGCTGGCGCCGGTGGTTGGGTCACGGGCCGGACCGAACTAGGCGGCGCGGACGGGTGCGCATGAAGCCTCCTTCTCCTCCGCTGGCGACCCGAATCTGGCTCGTTGCGGGCGCCTTCGGCACGGCCGTGGTGCTGGCGGCCTCGGCGATGCTGCTCGAAACGCGCTCTCAGGCCTTGGCGCGCTCCGACGAGCAGCTGATGCGGGCGCTGGCCACGGCCGAGACCGAGTTCAACCGCGCGATGATGACGCTCGACCTCACGCTCGCCAGTCTGCCGCGGGTACTGGCCATTGCGCAGCTGCCCAGCGGGATCGACGCCGAGGCGGCCCATAAGGCGCTGACCGAGCTGCAGGAGCGCCAGCTGCTGTTCACCGACCTCGCGCTGGTCGACGAAACCGGCGAGACGCTGACGACGGCGCTGCTCGCCACGCGCCGCAGCGGCCCCGACGTCCCAATCGGCCTGGTCGCACTCATCCGCAGCCAGCCGGTGCCGATGCTGACGCTGAGCGATCCCGTCGTCGGGCGTTCGACGGGTGAGCGCGGCCTGCTCGTGGGCCGCGCGCTCGACCTGCCCGGCACGGCGCCGATGGTGGCCCTGGCCGAGATGCCTGCCGACCTGCTGCTGCCGGCCACCGCCGCCAACGTCGGCAGCGTGCCGGGCCTGACGGTGGCGCTGGAGCGCTCCGACGGGCAGCCACTGATCATCCAGCCGCCCGACGAATCGGCCCTGGCCCGGCGCCACCCGCAGCCGCCGCCGGCCGCTGCCAGCGACAAGCCACTTTCCGTGACGGGCCACGACGGCTCGACAGGCCGCGTGGCCGCGCGGCCGACGCTCTACCCCGGGCTGCAGCTGGTGGCC
>JBIJAP010000301.1:0-4752 GCA_044345715.1 Rubrivivax sp. | reverse complement strand
TGACTTCCAGCGTGTCGGCACCGGCAGCCTGGTGGTCATCGGCGCGTTGGCGGTGCTGGCCTGGGTCACCGACTACGTGGCCGGCCTGCTGGGCGCCAAGAGGGCGGGTGCCAGCCGCCTGGCGCTGGTGGGGGCTGCCGTCGGCACCGTGGTGGGCCTGTTGATGGGCATCGTGGGCGTGCTGTTCATGCCCCTCGTGGGCGCGGCCGTGGGCGAGGCCATCGCGCGGCGCCGCGAGCCCGACCGCGCCGGCGTCGGCCGTCAGGCCGTGAAGGTGGGCGTGGCCACCTGGCTGGGCATGATGATCGGCATGCTGGCCAAGCTGGTGCTGTCGTTCATGATGATCGGCCTTTTCATCGGCGCTCTCGTGACTTGAACGCCCGCGTGCCGAGGGTCTGTTCAGGCCCCGACGACGCGCCCCAGCCACTCGCGCAGCGCCAGCCGCACCAGCTCGAATCCGCGGTCGGTGGGGATCCAGTCCATCGCCACCAAGCGGCGGCTGGCGGGCAGGCCCAGCGGTGCCAGCACCAGCTTCATGCCGTGCGGGGCCATCTCGCGCTCGAAGTGACCTTGGGCGCGTGTCATGTGGTAACCATGCGTCACGAGCACGATCTGCTCGATGCCGGCGGCCCGCAGCAGGGCGACGCTGGCGCGCGCGCTCTCACGCGTGTCGCGCGAGTTGCCCTCGGTCCAGCGCAGCTTCAGGCCGAACTCCTGCTCGGCCACGCGGGCCGCGATCTCGGCCTCGCTGGCACCGGTGGGCGCGGCATGGCCCACGCCGCCGCTGAAGAGCAGCGGCAACTGCGTGCCGCGCGAGAGCCAGATGCCGAAGCGCAGCCGCTCGATGCTGCGCTCGTTGAGCGAGGACACGCCGTACTCCGGCGCCAGCACGCGCCGGCCGCCGCCGAGCACGACGATGGCCGTCTTCGGCGCCTTGCGCAGCTCGGTGATCTCGCGTTCGATCAGCGACGGCGGGGGTTGGGTCAGCACCCGCACCAGCGTGCTGCCGATCGCCACGGTGGCGCCGAACCACAGGCCCAGCACGGCGATCAGGATGAGAAACCAGGCCAGCAGCCGGCGCCGGAACATCAGACGCGCGCCCACCAGCACCAGCAAGAGGAAGGGCAAGGGGGGCAGTACGAGCGCTGTGACCCAGGGTTTCCAGGCCTCGATGCCGAGTGAGAAGAACAGTTCGTTCATGGTGCAGCCAGCTACAGTGGGTGCAGTGTAAGGACGGCAGGGCCTGCCGCCATCCCCCGGAGACAAGCGCTCAATGAACAAACAGTCCCTCACGCCGCCTGCCACTTTGGTGCTTGGCGGCGGCTGCTTCTGGTGCCTGGAGGCGGTGTACGAACTCGTCGACGGCGTCTCGGCCGTCGAGAACGGCTACTGCAATGGCCATGTGCAGCAGCCCACCTACGAGCAGGTGTGCAGTGGCGACACTGGCCACGCCGAGGTGGTGAAGCTGAGCTACGACCCTGCCCGCATCACGCTGCGCGAGCTGCTCGAGATCTTCTTCGTCATCCATGACCCGACGACGCTCAACCGGCAGGGCAACGATGTCGGCTCGCAGTACCGCAGCGGCATCTACGTCTCCAGCCCCGAGCAGGCTGCCGTGGCGGCAGAGGTGGTGGCCGAGGTGCAGGCGGCGTTGACCGCCCGCGGCGCCGCGCGTGTCGTCACGGAAATCGTGCCGCTGGCCAACTACTCGCGTGCCGAGGCTTATCACCAGCACTACTTCGCGCAGCACCCTGGGCAGGGCTACTGCGCCTACGTCGTGGCGCCCAAGGTCGAGAAGTTCCGCAAGACCTTTGCCGACCGCGTGAAGCGCAGCGGTTGAGGCGTCGGCCCAGGTCAGCTCAGAGCAGCGAAAACCCGCTGGGCTCGTCGAGATCCGGAAACACCGAGTCCAGCCCGCGGCGCAGTTGCTGGCGGCGCTGCTTGGCCTGGGCGTCGGCTCCGGCCAGCGCGGCAAAGGCTGGGGCGCGCAGCAGCCACAGGTCCACCGGCTCCTCGGCGGCGCGGACCTGCGCCTGCAGCCAGTCGATGCCGGGGATGTCGGCCAGCGTGTGCATGAAGGTGCGCTTCAGGTCGACGAAGGCGCGGCGCGCGGCGGCGTGGGCCTGGCGGTCGGCAGGCAGGCCTGCAAGGCTGGGAGCAGAGAGGCCTGCGAGAGCAGGGCCGAACTGGCGAGGCGCGATGGCATGCATGGAGGGGTCGTCCTACAGCGGCACGAAGTGCGAGCGCGGGGCGCGCGTCGGAAAGTGGGCGTTGAGCAGTTGCAGGCGGCTGTCGGCCTCGAACTGGCTGTGCGCCACCGACACCGTGCTGTAGACCTCGCTGCGCAGGTGCCACAGCTCGCGCAGCGAGTGGGCGTGCACGATGCGCCAGCGCAGCTGTTCGGCGCCCAGACTGTCGACATCGGCCAGCGACGCACCGAACTCGCGCTTGGCGGCACCCAGCCGATTGGGCGGCGGAGCCGTGTGCTGTGGCGCCGGGGCCAGCAGCCAGAACACCAGCCGGTGCCAGATGGAGCCGAACCCTGCGGCCGCGTCGGGTGCAAAGTACACCAGCGACGGCGGCATGCACTCGGTGCGCGGCATCAAGGCGGCCGGCAGCGACGTGCGCGCCTGCAGCGGGCGCGGCTCGCGCTTCGAGAAGGGCCAGGAGGACAGCAGCGGATTCATGGGCTCTTTATCGGTCGCCAGGGTGAAGTCTGAAGTGGCATCGTCTCGCCAAAGGGCCTTTGGCAAAGCGCCAAAAAGGGGCCGGCTGGGCGGCCTTCTTGCGTGCGGTGGCTTGGCGGCGCGAGGGCGAACTGGCGGCGCCGTTGCGCTGCGGGCAAGTCCGGGTGGGGAGTGGGCAGGTGGGGTACGACACTGCCCGCCCCTAACCCTTCTGCACGTCCCTTCCCCATGCGCTGGATCCGACGCGGCCTGGCCGCGCTGCTGCTGCTGACCCTGATCGCCGCAGGCCTGCTGGCGGCCTACGCCTGGCGCATGCTGCCGCCTCACGAAGGGACGCTGGCCCTGGCCGGTGCCCGCGGCGAGATCCGCATCGAGCGCGATGCCCTCGGCATCCCGACCATCGTGGCCGCTGACCGGCTCGACGCCTACTACGGCCTCGGCGTCGTGCACGCGCAAGACCGCCTGTGGCAGCTCGAGACCCATCGCCGCATCGGCAGCGGCACCACGGCTGAGGCCTTCGGGCCGGCGGCGCTGGAGACTGACCGCTTCCTGCGTGCCCTGGGTGTGCGCCGCGCCGCCGAGGCGCAATGGGCCCGCGCTCCCGCCGACACGCGCGATGCGCTGCAGGCCTACGCCGCCGGCATCAACGCCGTCGTGGCCGGGGGTGGGCAGGCGCGTGCGCCGGAGTTCCTGCTGCTCGGCCTGCAGCCCGGCCGTTGGGAAGGCGCCGACAGCCTAGCCTGGGCCATCATGATGGCCTGGGACCTGGGCGGGAACTGGAACAACGAACTGCTGCGCCTGCGCCTGGCGCTGCAGCTGCCGAGCGCGCGTGTTGAGCAGCTGATGCCGCCCTACCCGGGCGCCGCGCCGCCGGTGGCCGTGGACTACGCGGCGCTGTACCGCTCGATGGGCCTGACGTCGCAGAAGCTGGCCGCGCTGACGCGGGGCTTCGAGGCTGCTCCCGAATCGGGCGTCGAAGGCGTGGGCAGCAACAACTGGGTGCTCGCCGGCTCACGCACGACCACCGGTGCGCCGTTGCTCGCCAACGACCCACACCTGAAGCTCACGAGCCCGGCGCTGTGGTACTTCGCGCGGCTCAAGGCGCCGGGCCTGGACGTCGCCGGCGCCACGATGCCGGGCCTGCCCTTCGTGGTGCTGGGCCAGAACGCCGACATCGCTTGGGGCTTCACGAACACCGGCCCCGACGTGCAGGACCTGTACCTGGAGCAGGTGGACCCCGCCGACCCGAACCGCGTGCGCACGCCGGCCGGCTACGAGCCGCTGGAGCTGCGCACCGAGACCATCCGTGTCAAGGGCCAGCCCGATGTGAGCTTAACGCTGCGGCGCTCGCGCCACGGTCCCGTTGTCAGCGACGCCGGAACCATGGGCGATGTGCTGGGCGGTCAGGCGGGTCAGGCCAGCACGCATCTGCTGGCCCTGCGCTGGACGGCGCTGGACGCCGATGCCGACCCCGTCGGCGCCGGCTTGGCCTTGCAGGGCGCCGGCAGTGTCGACGCCTTCTTCGCCGGCACGCGCGGCTTCGTCGCGCCAATGCAGAGCATGGTGGTGGCCGAGCGGGCCGGCGGCATCGGTCTCATCGCCCCCGGCCGCGTGCCGCTGCGTGGCCCCGAGCACGACCTGAAGGGCCACGTGCCGGCCCCCGGCTGGGACGCGCGCTACGACTGGCTGGGCTGGGTGCCCGAGGCCGAAACGCCGCGCCAGCGCAACCCGGCCATCGGCTGGATCGCCACCGCCAACCAGCGCATCGTCGGGCCCGCCTACCCGCACCACCTGACACACGATTGGGCGCTGCCCTACCGCTACCAGCGCATCGAGCAGCTGCTCGAAAGCCGCCCGAAGCACACGCTGGCCGAGCTGCAGGCGATGCAACTGGACGATGTCTCGCTGGCGGCAAAGCGGCTGCTCCCGTATCTGGCCAAGGCGTCCCCGTCTCACGCGCTGGCCGCTGCGGCGCAGGCGCAGCTCGAGGGCTTCGACGGTCGCATGGCCGCCGAACGGGCGGCGCCGCTCATCCTGTGGGCCTGGCAGCGGCAGCTGGCCAGGG
>JBIJAP010000022.1:0-16889 GCA_044345715.1 Rubrivivax sp. | reverse complement strand
CTGCCAGCTGGCGTGCGCTGGCTGGCAGCGGCGTACTCGCCATGTTCGGCGTGTCTGCGCTCTATGGCAGCACCTTCGGCCTGTTTCTGCTGCCCTTGCAGCAGAGCCTGGGCTGGAGCCGCGGCGAGATCGCCTTCGCACTCACCCTGGCCACCTTGTTCACGCCGCTGGTCGCGCCGCTGACTGGGTGGGTCGTGGACAAGGTGCCTCTGCGCCCGTTGATCCTGGTGGGTGTGGTGCTGCAGTCGCTGAACTTCGCCGCGTTCTCGATGATGGAAGGCAGCGTGTGGGTGTACTACGGCTTGTGCCTGGCGCTGATGGTCACCGCCGCCGGTGCTTCGCTGCTGAGCCTGGCCAAGCTGGTGCAAGGCTGGTTCAACCGCTCGCTGGGCCGGGCCCTGGGCCTGCTGTTCGCTTGTGGCGGCGTTGGCGGCATCCTGCATCCGCTGTGGACGCAGGCCGTCATCAGCCAGTTCGGCTGGCGCCAGGCCTTCATGGTCATGTCGGGCCTGAGCCTGCTGATGTGCGGCCTGGCGGCGCTCCTGTTCCTGCGCGAACGCGACCCGGCGGCGCGCCGGGGATCATCGGCCGTGGCGGATGCGCGCCCGCCCGGCCCCGCGCCCGCGACTGAAGCTGCCCATGGCCCCGGCTCGATGGCCGCCTTCCTGCGCGACGCCATCTGGTGGAAACTGGCCCTGTTCAACATGCTGTTCGCGCTGGGTGTCGGGGCCATCTTCATGCATTTCGCTGCGCTGCTGCAGGACCGCGGTGCGACACCCGGGCAGGCCGCCCTGGCGATGAGCCTGGTCGGCCTGGGCGGCCTCACCGGCAACCTGCTGGCCGGCTGGCTGGCCGACCGCATGCCGGCCTCGCGCCTGGCGGTCATCGTGATGGCCGTTCCCATGCTGGCCACGCTCGTCATCTACGCCGGCGGCGGGCTATGGGTCAGCATCGCGGCGGGCGGCTTTCTGGGCCTGTGCTCGGGTGGCGACAACAGCGTCAGCCTGCTGCTGGCGCGCCGCTACTTCAGCGCCGACACCTTCGGCCGCGCCAGCGCCACGCAGATGGTGGCCACGGCAGCGGGCGGTGGCATCTCGCCCTGGCTGGCGGGTGTGGTGCACGACCGCACGGGCAGCTACGACCTGGCCTTGATCATGGCGGCAGCCAGCATGGGCGCCGCAGCGCTGGCGGCGTGGTGGTTGCCTGAAAGCCGCGCGGCCACCACGGCCGGCGAGTCCACGTCAAGCACGGTGACCTGAGCCGTGCACCGCTGGCGCAACGCCCTGCTGGCCGTGCTCAGCCACGATGCGGCCGGGCTGCTCGTGGCCGCGCTGGCGGGTCTGGCCCTCTGTGGCCTGGCGCTGGTTGCTCCCGCCGCCTTGCGCTGGCCAGTGGCCACGCTGGGGCTCGTTCTGGGCCTGCTTCTCGCTCTGGCCTCGGTCCGCCATTTGTGGGTCCTGTCGCGCGCGCGGGCTTGCACACCAGCGCCGGGCCGTCGGGTCGATGTGGGCGGCTACCGCATTCACGTTCTGGCCGAAGGCATCGTGCGGCCGGGACGGGTGCCCGTGGTCTGGTTCGCCGGCGGCCATGCCAGCGGCTATGGCATGCACCACCTTCACCGCGCGTTCCGCGGCGAGACGCGCTCGATCCTGATCGACCGCCCCGGCACCGGCTGGAGCGACACCGGCCCCTTCCCCCGCACCACCGCGCGCGAGGCCGACGAGATGGTGATGGCGCTTGAACGCGCCGGCGAAGAAGGCCCGTTCATCTGGGCCGGGCACTCCTTCGGCGGGCTGCTCGCGGCCAACATCGCGCGTCGCCGGCCCGACCTGGTGCACCTGCTGGTGCTGCTGGACCCCACGCCGCTGGAGACCATCGTCTTCGGCCCGCGCCTGTCGGCGCTGAAGGATATGCGCCGCGGCGCCTGGCTGGGCGGGCTTGCACAGCTCTTCGGCGTGAACCTGCAAGAACGGCACAACGCCCGCATGGCCCAGGTGCCGGCCTACAAGCAGGCCATGGAGGCCACGCAGGCCGTGCTGGGGCCCGAGGTGGCCGCCGCCAGCGCTGTGCAGGCGAATGCCGGCCACTTCTTCGCGCAGGCGTCCATCTACAGCGAACTCAGGCCCGAAGGCGTGGCGGCCGTGGCCTGGGACACCGTGGTCTATGACCGCGACCTGGGCGACCTGCCGGTGTGGCTGGTCGGCCCCAAGGACGACGAGGACGGCGACATCGCCCTGCTGCCCGAAGCCCGGGCCGGCAGCGACGCCAACGCGCGCCGCATGTTCCGTTTCTTCGCGGCCACGCGCGAACGCTACCTGGCCACATCCACGCGCTCTCGGCGTGTTGTCGCGCCCAACGGCGCCGGCCACAACTTCGTCTACGAGCTCCCGGACTGGACGATCGCCGTGATGCGCGAGGCCATCTGCGGCGCACCGGCGGAGCCGAACCCATGACCGATCAGACTTCACACACCGCGGCCCGGGCCGCGCTGGCCGCCCTGGCGGATCAGTACTGGGCCTTCGAGTGCCATGCGCTGCCCTTGTCGGCCGTGCTCGCCGGGCAACCGCTGACCGATGCCGTGCTGTTCCGCGAGTCCGCTGCCGACCACCAGCGCCGCGACCACGATGCCGCGCAGTTGCTGAAGCAGGCCGAACAGATCGACGCCGGCCCCCTGCAAGCCCAGGAGCGCGCCACGCTGGCGCTGATCCGGCGCGAACTGACCGGGCTGCGCGCACAGCACGCCGCCGACTCGTGGCAGAGGCCCTGGCTGTTCCCTGCCGGCCCCGACTTCACAGCCATGTTCTGGGCCAACTCCACAAGTGTCGGTGACGCCGCCGCAGCGGCGCTGTACGTCGACCGCCTGGCCGGCTTGCCGGGCTACCTGCGCGACGTGCAGAGCAACATCGAGGCCGGTCACGCGCGCGGCTACCGCTATCCCCGGGTGGTGTTGCACAGCGCGGCGGCCAACACGCGGGGCATCCTGGCCGCGGCGCCCGAAGCCTCGACCTGGCTGTCGCCCTTCAAGCGCTCGCCGGCTGCCGCACAACCCGCCGTGCAGGCCCAGGCCGGGCGCGCCCTGGGCGTGGTTAGCGAGTCCTTGATGCCGGCTCTGCAGGCGTGGGCCGACTTCCTGGAAAGCCTGGTGGCGCGCGGCGCGCGCGAGTCGCTCAGCTGCGTGGACGGCCCGGCCGGCGCCGCGTACTACCGCACCTGGGTGCGGCACTTCACCAGCACCACCGACGACCCCGACGAGGTGCACGTGCTGGGCCTGGCCGAAGTGGCGCGGCTGGAGCGCGAGATTCAAGCCGTGGCCCGCGACGCCGGATACGAAGGAAACGTGCCGGGCTACCGCGCCTTCCTGGCATCGGACCCGCAGTTCATCGCCCCGTCGCGCGACGCCCTGCGCGAGAGCATCGAGGCCCTGTGCAAGCGAGTGGACCGGCGCATCCCGGAGTTCTTCGGCCTCATCCCGCGCATCACCTACGGCGTGCAGAGCATCCCAGACGCTGTCTCGGCGCGCATGCCGCCGGCCTACGCGCAGCCGAGCCCCGCCGATGGCTCGTCGGCCGGCATCTTCTGGATCAGCGGGCTGCCGTCCAAGGCGCCGAGTTACCTGCACCCGGCCCTCGTCGTGCACGAAGCCTGGCCCGGCCACCTGATGCACATGGCGCTGATGAACGAGCAGGCCGAACTGCCGGCCTTCCGCCGCTACGGCGCCGTCAAGTACACCGCCTGCGTCGAAGGCTGGGCGCTGTACTGCGAAACGCTGGGCATTGAGATGGGCCTGTACACCACGCCGCACGAACACTACGGGCGGCTGGAAATGGAGATGTGGCGCGCCGTGCGCCTGGTGGTGGACACCGGCATCCACTGGTACGGCTGGAGCCGCGAGCAGGCCGTGGCCTACATGGCCGAGCGGCTGAGCCTGTCGCGCGAGACCATCGAAGGCGAAGTGGACCGCTACGCCGCGCTGCCCGCGCAGGCGCTGGGCTACCAGATCGGCAACCTCAAGCTGCGCGAGCTGCGCCGTCGCGCCGAGGCGCGGCTGGGCACGCGCTTCCGGCACCGCGACTTCCATGCCGCCGTGATGAGCGCAGGCGCCGTGACGCTGCCGGTGCTGGATGACCTGGTGAACGACTGGCTGCAGCGCCAGGCCAGCGAGGCAAGCCATGCCGCTTGACCCGACCAGCGGCGTCTTTTACGAGGTCCTGGGCCAGGGCCAGCCCTTGCTCATCGGCCTGCCGCTGATGGCCTCGTTCAGCGCGATCTTCGGTGACGAGCTGCAACCGGTGCTTGTTGACTACCTGCAGCCGCTGCTCGACCGTTACCGCGTGCTGTTGGTGGACTACCCCAGCATCGGCGGCAGCCGCGACATCGCGCCGCAGGCGCTCACCGCGGACCGCGTCTGTGCCGATCTGCTGGCCGTGGCCAGCGCGGCCGGCTTCGACCGGTTCGCCTACTGGGGCTATTCCTGGGGCGCCGCCGTCGGGCTGCAACTGGCCGCGCGCACCAGCCGGCTTACGGCCCTGGTGCTGGGCGGCTGGCCGCCGCTGGGTGCGCCCTATGCGGGCATCCTGCAGGCCACACGGCTGAAGCAGGCCAGCCCCGAGCCATCGTCGCTGAAGGTGCTGCGTTCCAAGGACCAGTACCGCCAGTGGGAGGCTTACTACAGCAGCATGCTGGCTTGGCCCGAAGCCGAGTCGGTGGCACGCATCGCTTGCCCGAAGATGGTCTTCTTCGGCGGTGAAGGCGACCTGGTCGAGGCCGACATCCCGATCCGCATCGCGTCCCTCATCCGCGAACACCGCACGGCACTGGAGCAGCTGGGCTGGGTGGTGCACGAGCTTCCCGGCCAGGGACACGGCGTGTGCATGGCGCCGGATCTGGTGGTGCCGCCGGTGCGGTCGTTTCTGGACAGGGTGCTGCCTTGAAGATCGAAATCGAGCCCGGCGTGCGTCTGTATGTCGATGTGGAAGGCATGGGCTTGGTGCCCGATGGGCCGGCCATGCGCGAAAAGCCCACCTTGGTGCTGCTGCACGGCGGCCCCGGCGCCGACCACACCGGCTGGAAGCCACGTGTCTCCGCGCTGGCCGACCTGGCGCAGATCGTCTACTTCGACCTCCGCGGCCACGGTCGCAGCGACCGACGGCCCGCTCATGAGTGG
This sequence comes from Rubrivivax sp., assembly GCA_044345715.1. GTDB lineage: Bacteria > Pseudomonadota > Gammaproteobacteria > Burkholderiales > Burkholderiaceae_C > Rubrivivax. Next base: position 11,725 of record JBIJAP010000022.1, on the reverse strand, counting down.
ACGCTGGATTGCTGGGCCGACGACGTGGTGCGCTTGTGCACGGCGCTGGGCGTCGAACACCCCATCGTCTGGGGCCAGAGCTTTGGTGGCATGGTGGCGCAGCGCTACCTGGCCCGACACCCTTCGCATCCGGCCAAGGTCATTCTGTCCAGTTGCTCGCCCCATCTGGGGTTGGCACGCAAGCTGGCGGCCTTCGAACGTCTGGGCAGCGAGCGTGCGCGCAGGGTCGCCGAGGCCTATTGGTCGAATCCAGGCCCCGAATCGCTGCCCGAGTTTTTAGAGGTGTGTTTGCCGCTGTACAACCCGACGCCGCAACCCGACACCGCAGGTGCCAGAGCACAGTTCGACACCGTCTTGCTCAACGCCTGGAACCGCACCGAACTGCCTGGCCTGAACTTGCTGCCAGGGCTGGCGCGGGCGGTCTGTCCGGTGCTGGTGTTGGGTGGCGAAGAGGACCCCGTGACGCCGATATCAGACCAGCGTGACATCGCGGCTGCTCTGCCGGCCGATTGCGTCGAGTTCCACGCGGTTGCCGGTGCCGGCCACGGCATCTGGCGCGACAAGCCCGAAGCGGCTCTGGCGCTGGTGCGCCACTTCATTGCCGCGCCCCAGCAGGTGAAAGCCAAACGATGAAATCGCCCATCACCGTGTCTCCTGAAGCACAAGCCCTGTTGGCGCCTTGGGCAGGGCCTTGCGGTGGCCTGCCGCCGCTGGCCGGTGTGAACCCTGCGGCGCTGGAAGAAGCCCTGCGCGCCGCCATCGAAGCCAAGCGTGCCGAATTGCGGGCCATCGCGTCGAACCCCTCAGCGCCCAGCTTTGAGAACACCGCCGAAGCACTGGAAGACTGCGGCCGGGCCCTGGATCGCCTCTTGTGCGTGCTGCGTGTGCATGCCAACAGCCTGAGCCTGGGCGACATGCCTGCCGTCGCACAGCGCGTGGCCCCCTTGCTGGCGGTGCTGGACGACGAGATTGCGCACGACGAACGGCTGTTCGCGCGGCTGAACGAAGTCTGGAACCAGCGCGGCCAGGCCGGGCTGACTTCCGAGCAGCACAGACTCCTGGACGTGCTGCGCACGCGCATGCAGCGGCGGGGTGCCGGGCTGCCACACGACGCCAAGCGGCGCTTGGCCGAGATCAACGCGAGCCTGGCGGCGCTGTCGTCTCAGTACAACCAGAACCTGATCCACGAGTCTGGGCGCCAAGCGGTCTTCATCGAGGACGAGTCCGGACTGGACGGCCTGCCCGACGCTTTGCGGCAGGCCGCTGCAGCGGCGGCCACGGAAAACGGTCGGCCGGGCATCTGGGCCATTCCCAATGCGCGTGGCTCGGTCTGGCCCTTCCTGACGCTGGCCACGCGGCGCGATCTGCGCGAACAGGTCTGGCGGATGTGGACCCAACGCGGCGACAACCCAGGGGCGTACGACAACAAGCCGATCGCCGCACAGATCCTGCAGCTGCGCGGCGAACTTGCGCGGCTGATGGGCAGCCCCAGCTACGCGCACTTTGCGCTGGCTGACCGCATGGCCCGTACGCCCGAGACGGCCTTGGCCTTGCTGGAGCGCACCTGGCGCAGCGTCAAGTCCGCCGCGCTGGCCCAGATTGCCGACTACCAGGCCATCGCCGACCGCGAAGACGTGGGCATCCGCCTGGCTCCGTGGGACCGCCAGTTCTATGCCGAGAAGCTGCGGCGCCAGCGTTTCGGTCTGGACGGCGATGCGGTGAAGGCGCACCTGCCCCTGGAAGCGGTGCTGCAAGCCATGTTCTGGGCCGCCGGCCGCGTGCACGGTCTGGCCTTCAAGCCGCTGGCCGACGCGCCCTTGATCCACCCCAGCGTCCGGGTCTACGAAGTCAGCCGCGGCGAAGAGCCGGTGGGCGTCCTGTACTTCGACCTCTTCAACCGCCCGGGCAAGGCCCACGGTTCGTACCAGATGCAGTACCGCGAGGCCGAGAACTTCCGCGGCCGGGTGTTGCCGATCGCCGCCGTCTACTCCACCTTCCCGCCCCCACCGCAGGGCCAGCCCGTGCTGCTGCCTTGGGAATACGCCAACGTCTTCTTCCACGAGTTCGGCCATGCGCTGCACATGCTGCATTGCACGTCCGCCTACGCGTCGCTGGGCAGCCAGCACGTGGCCTGGGACTTCGTCGAGTTGCCGGCGCTCATCAATGAACGCTGGCTGCGCGACCCTGAGCTTCTGGCGCGCTTTGCACGGCACCACGTCACCGGCGAGTCCATGCCAGCCGCCCTGATCGACCGCATCCAGCGGGGCCTGAAGTACGACCGCATCTTCAGCCTCAACCCTGATTTCCTGCTGCCGGCCATCGTCGACATGCGGCTGCACCTGCTGGCCGACGGCAGCGGTGCGCCGATCGACCCGGTGCGGGTGGAGAACGACACGCTAGCCGAGTTGGGCATGCCCGAAGCGTGGGACCTGATCATGCGGGTCACGCACAACTTCCACCTCTTCATCGGCGCCTATGCCGCAGGGCTGTACTCGTACCTGTGGGCCGACGTGATGGCAGCTGATGCGGTGGAGACCTTCGAACGTGCGGCCGGCGGCATCTACGACAGCACAGTTTCACGGGCCTGGATCGACAAGGTCCTGAGCGTCGGCCACCGCGTGCCTGCCGAAGAGGCCTTCCGGCAGTTCGCGGGCCACGACCCCGACCCGACGCCCCTGCAACGGCGCTTCGGCCTGGCCCCAACCACCTGAGCAATCGACGAGATGAGCCCGACCCCCCAGTCCTATGTCCTGGAGCCTCTGCCCGCCTACCGCGAGTTCCCGCGGCCCGAGATGATCGAGCGCGCACGCGCCTTTCATGCCGACCTGCAGCGCCGCCGCACGGTGCGCGACTTCGACAGCCGGCCTGTGTCGCGCGAGGTCATCGAAAGCTGCCTACTTGCTGCCAGCACGGCACCTTCGGGCGCCAACCAGCAGCCCTGGTTCTTCAGCGTCATCACCGACCCCGGGCACAAGAAGCGCGTGCGCGAGGCGGCCGAGGTCGAGGAGCGCAGCTTCTACAACGAACGCGCGCCGCAGGAATGGCTGGACGCGCTGGCGCCGCTGGGCACTGACTGGAACAAGCCCTTCCTGGAAGAGGCGCCGGTGTTGATCGCCATCTTTGCGCAGAAGTACGGCGTACATGCCGACGGCGAGAAGTTCAGCCACTACTACGTGCCCGAGTCCGTGGGCATCGCCTCGGGCTTCCTGATCGCCGCGCTGCACCACGCGGGCCTGGCGACGCTGACGCACACGCCCAACCCGATGAGCTTTCTCAACAAGCTTTGCGGCCGGCCCCCTTCGGAGAAGCCCGTCATCCTGCTCGTTGTGGGCTACCCCAAGGCGGGCTGCCAGGTGCCGGTGCATGGCGGCATCAAGAAGCCGCTCGACCAGATCGCGGCGTGGCTCTAGCGTCGATGCGAACCCGCTACTCGGCGTGGAACCTGCTCGCGGCGGCCCGCCGGGGGCACGGCGACTGGGCACCGGCCTGGCGCGAAGCCGAACCCAAGCCGCGCTACGACGTGATCGTCATCGGCGGCGGCGGGCACGGCCTGGCCACGGCCTACTACCTGGCCAAGAACCATGGCATCACCAACGTCGCCGTGCTGGAATCCGGCTGGATCGGTGGTGGCAACACCGGGCGCAACACCACCATCGTGCGCTCGAACTACCTCTATCCCGAGAGCGCGCGCCTGTACGACTTCTCGCTGCGCCAGTACGAGCAGCTGTCGAAGACGCTCAACTTCAACATCATGTTCAGCCAGCGGGGCGTGCTCACGCTGGCCCACTCGCGGCATGACCTGGACGCCCAGTCGCGCTGGGCCAACGCCATGCTGTGCAACGGCATCGATGCCGAACTGCTCGACGCCCGGCAGGTGCAGGCACTGGAGCCGCGCCTGAACGTCGGCGCCGATGCGCGCTTCCCGATCCTGGGCGGCTTCATCCAGCGCCGCGCCGGCTCGGCGCGGCACGACGCCGTGGCCTGGGGCTACGCGCGTGGCGCGTCCGCGCTGGGCGTGGACATCGTTCAGAACTGCGCCGTCACCGGCTTCATCAAGCAAGGCGATACGGTGGTGGGCGTGGTCACGAAGCGCGGCGATTTACGGGGTGAAATACGCGCCGATAAGGTGGCCCTGGCGGTAGCCGGGCATTCGTCGGTGCTGACCGGCATGGCGGGTTTCCAGTTGCCCGTCACCAGCTACGCGCTGCAGGCCATGGTGAGCGAGCCCATCAAGCCGGTGCTCAACACCGTGACCTTGTCGCCTTCGCTGGGCGCCTACTGGAGCCAGAGCGACAAGGGCGAGGTGGTGATGGGCGGTGCGCTGGACCACTTCCCATCCTACGAGCAGCGCGGCAGTTTCGATGTGATGCAGCACGTGGTGGCCGCTACCGTGGAGATGTTCCCGAGCCTCAGCCGCCTGCGCCTGCTGCGCCAATGGGCCGGCATCGTCGACGTGGTGCAGGACAGCAGCCCCATCATCGGCGCCACGCCGGTGCCGGGCCTGTTCATCAACTGTGGCTGGGGCACGGGCGGATTCAAGGCCATCCCGGTGGGCGGCTGGACGCTGGCCCATCTGCTGGCCACAGGGCGCAACCACGAGCTTGCAGAGCCCTTCCAGCTGCAGCGCTTCCACACCGGCCGGCTGGTCGATGAAGCTGCCGCCGCCGGCATCGCGCATTGAGGGGCCTGGATCGATGATGCAGCTCACCTGTCCCCTGTGCGGCTCGCGTGCCGAGAACGAGTTCCATTGCGGCGGAACCACCGGCATCGCACGGCCGCCGCTGGACTGCAGTGACGAGGTCTGGGGCACCTACCTCCACTTTCGAGACAATCCCAAGGGTGACCACGCCGAACGCTGGCGCCACACCTACGGCTGCGGTCTATGGTTCAGCGTGCTGCGCAACACCGTGACGCACGACGTGAAGGCGGTGTACGGCATCACGGAATCTCGTCCGGAAGTGCCCCCGGAAGGGTCGCCATGAGCGGCTACCGCCTGCCCGCCCTCACGGGCGCTTGGATCGACCGGACACGGCCGCTGCGCTTTCAGTTCAACGGCCGCGAGACTCCCGGCTTTGTCGGCGACACGGTGGCGTCGGCCTTGCTGGCGCATGGCGTCGTGCACGTGGGCCGCAGTTTCAAGCTGCACCGGCCGCGCGGCATCTTCAGCTGCGGCGTGGAAGAGCCCTGCGGCCTGGTGGACATCGGCCAGGGGGCTCATCGCGCGCCCAACACCCGGGCCACCGACACCGCCGCGGTGGGCGGCCTGCAAGCCTTCACCGGCAACGCCTGGCCCAGCCTCGGCTTCGATCTGGCAGCCATGACATCGCGCTTCGCGGCACTGCTGCCGGCGGGCTTTTACTACAAGACCTTCATGTGGCCGCACTGGCACCTGTTCGAGCCTGTGATCCGGCGCATGGCGGGTCTGGGGGTGGCTGCCGATGGGCCCGACCCCGACCGCTACGACCAGGTGTCGCGCCGAGCTGAGGTGCTGGTGGTGGGCGCCGGCGCGGCGGGTGTGCAGGCCGCGCTGGCCGCCGCGCAGGCTGGCCGGCAAGTGCTGCTGGTCGAGGGTGCGGCGCAGCTGGAGCCGGCCACGGCCGCACGCCTGCCGGAGCTGGCGCAGGCGGGTGTCGAGGTGCTCACGGGCTGCACCGTGTTCGGCCTGTACGACCACCGCCTGGCAGCGGCAGTGCAGACCGTGTCGGGCGCCGTGCGCGAACGGCTGTGGCAGATCCGCGCCGGCCGCATCATCCTGGCCACCGGCGCCTTCGAGCGGCCCATGCTCTTCCCCGACAACGACCGGCCCGGGGTGATGCTGGCCAGTGCCGTGTTGCGCTATGCCACCCACTACGGCGTGGCGTGCGGCCGCCGCGTGGTGGTAGCCACGGCCAGCGACTGGGGCTACGAAGCCGCGCGCGGCTTGGTGGACGCCGGCGTCCCGGTGGCAGCCATCGTCGACCACCGCAGTGCCGCTGGGGGCGAAGCGCCCGCTGGCGTGCCGGTGCTGCGCGGCAGCGCCATCGTGGCCATTGAGGGCCAACGCGCGGTGACGGGTGTGGTCGTGGCCGCGCACGGCGGCGGCGCACTGCAGCACCTGGAGGCCGACTGTGTGGCCAGCGCCGGCGGCTGGGCGCCTGCCGTCCACCTGCACTCGATGGCGGGCGGCAACTTGCGCTGGGTGGACGATGCTGCGATGTTTGTCCCTGACCGCGCCCCGCCGGGTATCGACTCGGTCGGCACGTGTGCCGGCGTGTTCGACGAGGTGCAGGCGCAGGCGCACGCGGCAGCGGTGGGGCGCGGCGATGTGCGGCCCCCGCCGGTGGGCGGCTTGGGCGTTGTCGCCGCCAACAGCAGCCCCCCGGCTGCCGCACTCGCGGCTCTGTCCGCCACCGGGCGCAAGCCGGGCAAGGTCTTCGTCGACCTGCAGAACGACGTCACCGCCGACGACGTGGCCCTGGCTGCGCGCGAGAACTACCGCTCGGTCGAGCACCTGAAGCGCTACACGACCCTGGGCATGGCCACCGACCAGGGCAAGACCAGCAACGTCAACGCGCTGGTGTTGATGGGCCAGCTGACCACGCGCAGCCCCAGCCAGGTCGGCACGACAAAGTTCCGCCCGCCGTTCAAGCCGGTGACCCTCGGCGCGCTGGCTGCCGGGCGAACAGGTGCGTTGTGCAAACCGCTCAAGCGCATGCCGGGACACGCCTGGCACGAGGCGCATGCGCCGGTGTGGGAAGAATTCGGCGGCTGGCAGCGGCCCTCAGCCTACCGTCAGGCCGGCGAGTCGCTGAACGACGCGGCCGAGCGCGAGGCGCTGCACGTGCGCACCCACGTCGGCCTGTTCGAGGCCTCGCCGCTGGGCAAGATCGAACTGTACGGGCCCGATGCGGCAAGCTTCCTCGACCTGATGTACGTCGGCACGATGTCCACCCTGGCCGTGGGCCAGGCGCGTTACGGCCTGCTACTGCGCGAAGACGGCGTGATCTTCGACGACGGAATCGTGGTGCGCCTGGGCGAGCAGCACTACTGGGTCAACACCACCTCGGGCGGTGCTGAACGTGTGGCGCTGGCGTTCGAGGAATGGCTGCAGTGCGAGTACGTGCACCACCGTGTGCTGGTGACGCCCGTCACGTCAGGCTGGGGCAACGTCACGGTCGCAGGGCCGCAGGCCTGGGCCCTGCTGCAGGCCGCAGGCTTTGATGCCGCCCTGGCACCCACAGCAATGCGGCACATGACCTGCCGCGAGGTGACCCACAGGGGTGTGGTGATGCGCGTCCTGCGCGCCAGCTTCAGCGGTGAACTCGGCTACGAGATCAACGTGCCCGCCCGGCACACGCAGGCGCTGCTGCAGCACCTGTGGCAGGTCGGCCAGCCCTTGGGCGTCGGGCCCTACGGCGTCGAGGCGCTGATGATCCTGCGCACCGAAAAGGGCTACCTGCACCTGGGGGCCGACACCGACGGCACCACCTTCCCGGGAGACGTCGGCCTGGACCGCGGCATCGCCCGGAAGGCGGCCAACTTCGTCGGCAGGCGCTCGCTGCTGCGGCCCGTGGCCACAGATGCCGACCGCATGCAACTCGTGGGTCTGCTGCCGCGGGACTGCCGCAGCAGGCTGCCCGTCGGCGCCCACATCACCCCGCATGCGCCGCCTGCGGCGGTCGATGGTTACGTCACTTCCAGCGTCTTCAGCCCGGTGCTGGGCCACCCCATCGCGCTGGCGATGCTCCGGCGCGGCGGCCAGCGTGTCGGGGAGCAGGTGACGGCCTACCACCTGGGGCGTGCGTTCGCGGCCGAAGTGGTGAAGACGCCGTTCTTCGACGCGGCCGGGGAGCGCCTGCATGCTTGAACGTCTTGCCGAAACCAGCCCGCTTGACGACCTGTGGCAGGCCGCCTTGCCAGGCCCCACGCCCGAGTTGAGCCTGTCCCTGGCCGTTGGCCTGCGTGTGATGGTGGTTCGGCATCTGCCGGGCGGCACTGTGGCTGCCAATGAAGTCCTCGCCGCGAACCGCCTGCCTCCCATGCCAGCCCCGAGCACGTGCGTGGGCACCGACCCGTGGCAGGTGTGGCTCGGCCCGACCGAGAGCCTGCTGCTGACGACGGACGACGAACTGGCTGACCGCGTGGTGGAGGCACTCCGCCCGGGATGCCATGCGCTGACCTGCGCGTTGGAACAGTCAGCCGGTTGGCTCGTGTTCGACCTGCAAGGCGTGGGCGTGGATGAACTGCTGCCACGTCTGCTCGATGGCAGCGCAGTTCCCTGGCACCCTGGTCAGGGCGTGCGCGCCAGGTTCATGGACATCCGCGCGGTGGTCGTTCGCGCAGGGCCAAGCCAGGTCTTGATCGCGGTTGAACGATGGCACGGTGGCTCTGCGGCTCAATGGATCGGCCGTGCGTGCAGCGCTGCTCAGGGCTGACACCGCAGCCAGACAACGGATCCCGAATGAAGGCATGAGTGACCGCTCATGCTCGCGAGCTAGGACCGCAACGGGTCGGGTCCGGCCGGTCGACCCACGCAGGAGGAGTCGTTCGCGGGCCGCGCTGCGGATGGCCTTGCCCGAGTGACCGGACAGAAGGTGCAGCGGTCATCCGAGCTGCCGCCCTACCAAAGACCGGTTCCGGTGTTGGCCGTCATTCAACGCAAAAACCTCGCCGACCGCTCCCAGTCCTTGCCGCCATTGATCCCGCCCCCAAGCGCCACCCTCAGCCCACGATCAAGCATGTGCAGCGCTGTGGCCGCTTCACTCCCCTGCTCCCTGCCGACGCAACCCTAAAATCCGCGTCCCGCCGGCGCCGTGGTTGCAGCCACCGCGCCACCCCGGCCCCGGTGCCACCCGCCTGCAGGCCCGCGCCCCGGCCATCGCACGCCCCATGTCGCTTTCCCGCCTGATCGGTGGCTTCGTCGTCCGCCATTGGCGCGCCTATGCCGCGTCGGGGCTCATGCTGCTCGGCATTGCGGTGCTCATCGTCTGGCTGCCGCGCCAGGTGGGGCAGATGGTCGACGCGCTGCTCGCGCGCCAGCTGCACGGCGCCGCGCTGCTGCGCGAGCTGGGCCTGCTGCTGGCCGCCGGTGTGGCCATCTACGGCCTGCGTGTGGGCTGGCGGCTCAAGCTCTACGCCGCGGCCTACCGCATGGGCGTGGAGCTGCGCACGCGGCTCTACCAGCGCCTGTCGCTGCAGGGCCCGCGCTTTTTTCAGACGCGCCGCACGGGCGACCTGATGGCCCTGGCCACCAACGATGTCGACGCGGTCGAGATGGCCGCGGGCGAGGCCATGCTGGCCGGCTTCGACGGCACGCTGACGCTGGTGGTCGTCGTGGCCATGATGACGCTCGGAGTGGACTGGCGTCTGGCGCTCGTCGTGCTGCTGCCGTTTCCGCTGATGGCGCTGGCCTTCTGGTGGATCTCACGCCACGTGCACGAGGCCTCGCGCCAGGCGCTCACGGCCTTCGGGCAGCTCAACGACCATGTCCAGGAAAGCGTGTCGGGCGTGCGCACGCTGCGCGCCCTTGGGCTGGAGGCGCGCAGCAGCCGGCGCTTCGGCGAGCGTGGACGACCACGGCACGGTGGCCCCGGTGCAGCCCGGCGCCATCGCCGTGCGGGGCCTGCACTTCAGCTACCCGAGCCAGGCCGAGCCCGCGCTGCGGGGCGTGTCGCTGCAGCTGCCCGCAGGCCAGACGCTGGGGCTGGTGGGCCCCACGGGCGCCGGCAAGAGCACGCTGCTGAAGCTGCTGCTGCGGCAATGGACGCCGCAGCAGGGCGGCATCCAATGGGGCCCCTGGCCGCTGGCCGACTACACGCTGGCAGCGCTGCGCGCAGGCATCGCCTGGGTGCCGCAGGAGGCCTTCTTGTTTTCGGCCACGGTGGCCGAGAACATCGCGCTGGCGCGGCCCGGCGCCAGCCGCGCCGAGATCGAGGCCGTGGCGCGCCAAGCGGCGGTGCACGACGACATCGAGCGCCTGCCCCAGGGCTACGACACGCAGGTGGGCGAGCGCGGCGTCACGCTCTCGGGCGGCCAGCGCCAGCGCGTGGCGATCGCGCGCGCACTGCTCGCGGACGCGCCGCTGCTGCTGCTGGACGACGCGCTCTCGGCCGTGGACACCGTCACCGAGGCGCAGATCCTGGCCGCGCTGCGCACGCAGCGCCAGGGCCGCACGGTGATCATCGCCAGCCACCGCCTGTCGACCCTGCTCGATGCCGACCAGATCGTGGTGCTGCGCCACGGCCAGGCCACCGAGCGCGGCAGCCACCGCGAGCTGGTGGCGCAGGGCGGCTGGTACGCCACGCAGTGGCGCGTGCAGCAACTGGAGGCCTCGCTCGATGCCGAGTGAACCCACGCCCAGCGGCCCCGCGCCGGCCGGCGAGCGCCGCGCCGCGCTGCAGCTGCTGCAGCGCGCGGCGCTGCCCGAGATCGCGCTGCTGAAGGGAGCCCTGGTGTGGCTGGCCGTGGCCGCCGCGCTCGACGCCCTGGGCCCGCTGCTCGGCAAGGCCTTCATCGACCGCTACCTGATGCCGCGCAACGCCGAGCTGCCGGCCATCGTGGGCCTGCTGGGCGGCGCGCTAGTGGCCGGCTGCCTGGCCAGCTGGCTGCGCTACGGGCAGCTCGTGCGCCTGGCGGGCCTGGCCATGCGCTCGGTGCAGCGCATCCGCGAAGCGGTGTACGGGCATGTGCTGCGGCTGCCCATGCGCTTTTTCGACGGCGCCATCACTGGGCAGCTGGTCAGCCGCGTCACCAACGACACCGAGGCGGTGAAGGCGCTGTACGTGCAGGTGCTGTTCGTCATGCTCGACAGCGTCATCACGCTCGTGACCATGCTGGCCCTCATGGCCTGGCTGGACTGGCGGCTGATGCTCATCGTGGCCCTCTTGGCGCCGGCGGTGTTTGGCATCGTCTGGCTGTACCAGCGGCTCTCAGCCCCCGCCGTCACGCGCAGCCGCGCGCTGCGCAGCGACATCAACGCACAGGCCGCCGAGTCCATCTCGGGCATGGCGGTGGTGCAGGCCAGCGGCGCCACCGCCGCCTTTGCCGAGCGCTTTGCCGCCACCAACGCCGCGCATTACGCCGCCCGTCGGCAGGAGCTGCGTGCCAACGCCTGGCTGCTGCGGCCGGTGCTCGACCTGCTCAACGTGATGCTGCTGGCCGCGGTGATCGGCGTGTTCAGCTGGCGCAGCACGCAGGCGCTGGGCGGCCTCTCGGCCATCGAGGTGGGCGTGCTGTACGCCTTCATCAGCTACATCTCGCGCGTGGTCGAGCCGCTGATCCAGATCACCATGCAGTTCTCGCAGCTGCAGCAGGCCATGGTGGCGGCGGCGCGCGTGAACACCCTGCTCGACGAGGCCAAGGCGCCGCGCGCCACCGCGCAGGCGCAGGTGAGCCAGGGCGCGATCAGCGTGCGCGCGCTGGACTTCCACTACCTGCCGGGGCGGCCCGTGCTGCACGGCCTGAACCTCGAGATTGCGGCCGGCAGCTTCGTGGGCATCGTCGGCCACACGGGCTCGGGCAAGAGCACGCTGCTGTCGCTGCTGCTGCGCTTCTACGCCGCGCCGGCGGGCACGCTGCACATCGACGGCCAGCCCATCGAGCAACTCGGTGACGACGAGTTTCGGCGCGCCGTGAGGCTGGTGCCGCAGGAGCCCTTTCTGCTGGCCGCCAGCGCGCGCGAGAACATCGACATGGGCCGCGGCCTGGCCGACGCACAGATCGAGGCCGCGGCGCGCGCCGCGCACGC
>JBIJAP010000300.1:0-4774 GCA_044345715.1 Rubrivivax sp. | reverse complement strand
GTTCGGCACCAGCCTGGGCCCGGTGTTCGCCAACCTGCTGCTGGCCGACGAGATCAACCGCGCGCCGGCCAAGGTGCAGAGCGCGCTGCTCGAGGTGATGCAGGAGCGCCAGGTCACGATTGCCGGCGAAACGCACAAGGTGCCCGATCCGTTCGTGGTGATGGCCACGCAGAACCCGATCGAGACCGAAGGCACCTACCCGCTGCCCGAGGCGCAGGTCGACCGCTTCATGATGAAGGTGCTGGTCGACTACCCCACCGAGGAAGAAGAGTTCGTCATCGCCGAGCGCGTGACGGGCGCGCCGGTCGACATCTCGGCCGTCACCGACACCCACGCTCTCGCCGCCATGCAGCGCGAGTGCCGCGCCGTCTACTGCGACCCGGCGCTGATGCAGTACGCCGTCAAGCTGGTGGGCGCCACGCGCAATCCGGCGAAGTACGACCTGGCCGATGCGGCCAAGCACCTCACCTACGGCGCCAGCCCGCGCGCCACCATCGGCCTGGTCGAAGGCGGCAAGGCCATGGCCATGATGCGCGGCCGGCGCTATGTGCTCCCCGAAGACATCACCGACCTCGTGCACGACGTGCTGCGCCACCGCTTGGTACTCAGCTACGAGGCACTGGCCGAAGGCGTCAGCGCCGATGCGCTGATCGAGCGCATCCTCAAGAAGGTGGCGCCGCCCGACAAGCCGCTCACGCACCCGCAGGCCTGACAGCCGCCTCAGCATGGCCACCAGCCCCGCCGCCACCCTCACGCCCAACCCGGCGGCCACCGACGCCGACGCGCTGCTGCGCAAGCTCGAGTGGACGGTGATCCGGCGCCTCGACGGCCTGCTGCAGGGCGACTACCGCACCCTCTTCCGCGGCGGCGGCGTCGACCTCGCCGACCTGCGTGAGTACCAGCTGCACGACGACGTGCGCCACATCGACTGGAACGTCACCGCACGGCTGCAGACGCCCTACGTGCGCCAGTTCCTCGAAGACCGCGACCTCACCGCCTGGTTCCTGCTCGACCTCTCGGGCAGCGTCGACTTCGGCAGTGGCGATGTCACCAAGCTGGCCGTCTCCACCAGCTTCGTGGCGACGCTGGCGCGCGTGATCACGCGCCACGGCAACCGGGTCGGCGCCATGCTGTACGGCAGCCGCGTCGACACCGTGCTGCCGCCGCGCACCAGCCGCACCCATGTTCTGGAGCTGCTGGCCCGCATGCGCGCGCCGCGAACGCAGGCGCACGCAACATCCCCTGCCCCCCCGGCGCCGGCTGCCCCCGCAGCCACCCAGGAAGGTACCTCGCTGACCGAGCTGCTGCAGCTGGCCGACGGCGTGATCAAGCGCCGCTCGCTCGTCTTCGTGGTCTCGGACTTCATCTCCACGCCGGGCTGGCAGCAGGCGCTGGCGCGGCTGGCGCGCCGCCATGAGGTGGTGGCCGTGCGGCTGTGGGACCCGATGGAGATGGCGCTGCCCGCGGATGCAAGCCTGGGCCTGGTCACCGTCGAAGACGCCGAAACCGGCGAGCAGCTCCTTATCGACGCCACCGACCCGGCCTTTCGCGAGCGCTACGAAACCATCGCCGCGCAGCACGAGGCGGCGCTGATCGACGGCCTGGCGCGGTCGGGGGCCGATGTCATCGAGCTCGCCACCGACGACGACCTGCTGCAGGCGCTGCTGCGCCTGTCCGACCTGAAACGCCAGCGCGCGCGCGTGGCCGGGCCGCGCCGGGCCCCGGCCGAGCTGCAACGCGCGGCGCCGATGCCCACACCCTGACACGAACACTGCCGAGCGACACCGCCATGACCTTCATCTGGCCCTCGATGCTCTGGCTGCTGGCCCTGCTGCCGCTGCTGGTGCTGCTTTACGTGTGGCTGCTGCGCAAGAAGCGCCGCACCACGGTGCGCCTTGCCAGCGTGCAGGTGGCCAAGCTGGCGCTCGGGCGCGGCCCGGGCTGGCGCCGCCACGTGCCACCGTCGCTGATGCTGCTGGCGGTGGCCGCCGGCCTGCTGGCGGTGGCACGGCCCACGGCCATCATCACGCTGCCGCTGTCGGAGCGCACCATCATCCTGGCCATGGACGTCTCGGGCAGCATGCGGGCCGAAGACGTCAAACCCAACCGGCTGGTGGCCAGCCAGGAGGCCGCCAAGGCCTTCGTCAACGGCCTGCCGCGCGAGGTGCGGGTGGGCGTGGTGTCCTTTGCCGGCACCGCGGCCGTGGTGCAGGCGCCCACCGTGAGCCGCGAAGACGTGCTGGCCGCCATCGACCGCTTTCAGCTGCAGCGCGGCACGGCCACCGGCAGCGGCGTGATCCTCAGCCTGGCGACGCTGTTTCCGGACCACGGCATCGAGATCCAGCACGTCACCGGCCAGCGTGCCTTTCCGGGCAACGATCGCGACATCCGCAAGCCCGACGCGCCGCCCTTCAAACCGGTGGCGCCGGGTTCGTACGCCTCGGCCGCGATCATCATGCTCACCGATGGCCAGCGCACCACGGGTCCCGATCCGCTCGAGGCCGCGAAGATGGCCGCCGAGCGCGGCGTGCGCGTCTACACCGTGGGCATCGGCACCACCAGCGGCGAGATCATCGGCTTCGAGGGCTGGAGCATGCGCGTGCGGCTGGACGAAGAAACGCTCAAGAACGTCAGCGTGCTCACCCACGGCGAGTACTTCTACGCCGGCACCGCCGACGACCTGAAGAAGGTCTACGAGGGCCTGAGTTCGCGCATGGTGGTGGAGCGCAAGGAGACCGAGATCAGCGGCCTGTTCGCGGCGCTGGGCGCGCTGCTCAGCGTGATCGCGGTCGGGCTGTCGGTCTGGTGGTTCGGGCGCGTGGCTTGAGCGCAGGCGCGGCACCTGCGCCCGCCCGCGCTCAGGGCAGCAAGCGCAGCAGCTCGCCGCCGCTGCCGTCGGTGAGCAGGTAGATCCAGCCGTCGGGGCCCTGGCGCACGTCGCGGATGCGCTTGCCCAGGCCTTCGAGCAGGCGCTCTTCAGAGGTGATGCGCTCGCCGTCGATCGTCAAGCGCACCAGCGCCTGGCCGCGCAGGGTGCCCATCAGCAGGCTGCCCTTCAGCGCCGGGTAGCGCTCGCTGGTCACGAACACCAGGCCCGAGGGCGCCACCGAGGTGGGCACCCAGTGGCGCAAGGGCTGCTCGAAACCGGCGCGCGGGCCTTGTTCGCCGATGCGCGTGCCCAGGCCGTAGTTGCGGCCGTAGGTCACGATGGGCCAGCCGTAGTTGCGGCCGGCGCGCACCAGGTTGACCTCGTCGCCACCTTGCGGGCCGTGCTCGCTGGCCCAGAGCTCGCCGGTGGCCGGGTGCAGCGCGGCGCCCTGGATGTTGCGGTGTCCCAGACTCCAGACCTCGGGCGCGCTGCCGGCGCGGCCGGCGTACGGGTTGTCGGCCGGGGCCTTGCCGTCGGCATCGATGCGGATCACCTTGCCGATGTGGTTGGCGGCGTTCTGGGCCTCGTCCTTGCCGCCGAAGCGGTCGCCCAGGCCCACCAGCAGGTGGCCGCTGCGGTCGAACACGATGCGGCTGCCGCAGTGGTGGCGCGAGTTCATCTTCGGCTTCTGGCTGAAGATGGTGCGCACCTCCTCGAGCTGCTCGCTGCCTGGCGCGCCCGTCAGCCGGGCGCGGCCCACGGCCGTGCTGTTGCCTCCCTCGCCGGGCTCGGCAAAGGTGAAGAAGATGCGCTGGTTGGTAACAAAGGCCGGGTCGGCCACCACGTCGAGCAGGCCGCATTGCCCGCCGGCGCTGATGGCCGGCAGCCCGGCCAGCGCCGCACCGAGCCGACCGTCAGCGGCGATGACGCGCAGGCTGCCGCCTTTTTCAGTGACCAGGCGGCGGCCATCGGGCAGGAAGGCCACCGCCCAGGCGTCTTGCAGGCCGCGGGTGATGGGCTCGGTGCGCTGGGCGTGGGCCGGCGCAGCGAAGGTGGCGAGCACGGCGAGGGCCGCGGCGGTGGTGGCGATTCGGAGTCGGTTCATGGGCGCCTAGGATGCCGGCTCGCGCACGCCCCTGCAGCCGGGCGGTCTTGCGGCCGGGTGGTCGGGTTGGTCAGTCGGCGGGCTCGGCGGCCTCCACCAGCATCTGCACCCGCTGGCGGCCGTTCCATTCATCGAGGCCCACGCGGTAGGCCACGCGGCTCTGCGCTGGCAGCGCCTCGGTGTGGTTGAACCAGATCGCGTCGCGCTCCTGCCCGGCGTGGCGCACGCGCAGCTTCAGGTGCTTTTCGCCCACCAGGCGCTGCTGCAGCACCTGCACCGTGTCGCAAAACACCGGGGCCTCGAAACCCTGGCCCCAGACCTGCGCGTCGAGCAGCGCCACGGTTTCGGCGTTGAACCACTGCAGGTCGAGCGGGCCGTCGGTGCGCAGCGTGCGAGTCAGCGTGGCGGCGTCCAGCCACTCGCGCGCCACGGCTTCGAGCAGCGCACCGAAGCGCCCCACCGCCGCCGCGTCGGCATCGGCCAGCGTGCAGCCCGCGGCCATGGCGTGGCCGCCGAAGCGCGCCAGCAGAGAAGGCTCACGCTTGGCCACGAGGTCGAGCGCGTCACGAAGATGAAAGCCCGGGATCGAACGCCCCGAGCCCTTGAGCCGCCCGTCGGCGCCCCGCGCAAACACGAAGGTCGGCCGGTGCAGCCGCTCCTTCACGCGGCCGGCGACGATGCCCACCACGCCTTCGTGGAAGCTCTCGTCGAACAGGGCCAGCGCCGGCGGCGGCTCGGCAGCCGCGTCCGCCAGCAGCGCAAGGGCTTCTTCGGCGCGCTCGCGCATGCCACCTTCGACC
>JBIJAP010000299.1:0-4782 GCA_044345715.1 Rubrivivax sp. | reverse complement strand
TTCAACGTCACCGCGGTCTGACGGCGCGGCGGTCCGACCGCGAAGGACGGCGACCTGGTGTACACCGGCCGTTCATCGGCGAATGTCGGTCGGCTCTACTCGGCCAATTGCTGACCTTCCCACCACTGATCAAGAGCGGACGCTGGCGGTTCCACGCGGGAGCTCGGTCACCAGTTGTGCGAAATATGTACATCGTGAGTTGTAGCGTATGCTTCACACATGTGGAGCGTGCTCTTTCTCACCCTGCCGACACAGCCCAGCGCAGTGCGGCTGCGCGTTTGGCGTGCTTTGAAGACCCTGGGCTGTGGGTCGATGCGCGACGGCGTCTATGTCCTGCCTGACTCCAGGAAGGCCCTCTTCGATCCCCTGGTGACCGAAGTCCAGGCCCATGGCGGCCAGGCCAGCGTGCTCGAGCTGTCCTCCTCCGACGAGGCCCAGCGCGCCGAAATCCTGGCACTGTTCGACCGCACCGAGGCTTACGGTCAGTGGCGAACGGAAGCGCAATCCCTGGCAGGCGCCTTGCCTGGGCTGCCCGAGACTGAAGCACGTCGTCGTTGGCGCGCCGTTTCAGAGTCGCTGCAGGCACTCGTGCGCATCGACTACTACCCGGGTGCCGCCGCCGAGCAGGCACAGGCCGAACTCGATGCGCTGCGAGAAGCGCTCGATGCGCGCTTCTCGCGCGGCGAGCCGGTGGCACTGCCGCCACACGGCATCCCGCGACTGGACCCGCGAAAGTTCCAGGGCAAGCGCTGGGCCACCCGCGCGCGGCCGTGGGTCGACCGCCTGGCCTGCGCCTGGCTGATCCGCCGCTTCATCGACACGCAGGCGCGCTTCGTCTGGCTGGCCGACCCCGCCGGGTCCACGCCTGCGCCTCGCGGCACACTGGGTTTCGACTACGACGGCGCGCGCTTCACGCACGTCGGCGCACGCGTCAGCTTCGAGGTGCTGGCCGCGAGTTTTGGCCTCGATGCGGACCCACGGCTGCAGCGCATCGCGCGCGCTGTGCACTTCCTGGACATCGGCGGCATCCCGGTGCCCGAGGCGGCCGGCCTGGAGGCGGTGCTCGCCGGTCTGCGCGAGGTTCATGCCGATGACGATCAACTGACCCTGGCGGCGGCGGCGGTCTTCGACGCCCTGCATGCCGCCCCTGGAACCCAGGCATGACAACCACCACAACGCCCGTGTCCGAAGCGTCGGCAGGCCCTCCCGCCACTCCGGCCGCGCCTGCCTCGGTCAGCTTCGCCGAGGCCTTCCACTTCTGGCTCAAGCTCGGCTTCATCAGCTTCGGCGGGCCTGCCGGCCAAATCGCGATCATGCACACCGAACTGGTCGAGCACCGCCGCTGGATCAGCGAGAAGCGGTTCCTGCATGCCTTGAACTACTGCATGCTGCTGCCCGGGCCCGAAGCCCAGCAACTGGCCACCTACATCGGCTGGTTGATGCACCGTACCTGGGGCGGCATCGTGGCGGGTGCGCTGTTCGTGCTGCCGTCGCTGTTCATCCTGATCGCGCTGTCGTGGGTATACCTGCGGTTCGGCGACCTGCCCCTGGTCGCCGGCATCTTCTTCGGCCTCAAGCCGGCCGTGACCGCGCTGGTGCTGCATGCGGCCCACCGCATCGGCACACGGGCGCTGAAGAACAACTGGATGTGGGGCATCGCAGCGGCTTCGTTCATCGCCATCTTTGCTTTCGACACGCCGTTCCCGGCCATCGTGCTGGCGGCCGGCCTGATCGGCTACTTCGGCGCACGCCGGTGGCCGCAAGTGTTCGCGCTCGGTGGTGGGCATGGCAGCGCCAAGGCCAGCTACGGGCCCGCGCTGATCGACGACGACACGCCGACACCCGTGCATGCGCGTTTCTCGCGCAGCCACCTGGCCAAGGTGCTCGGTTTCGGGCTCGGGCTGTGGGTGCTGGCGATGGCGGCCCTGGTTGCCGTCAACGGGCTGCAGGGCACGCTCACACAGATGGGCTGGTTCTTCACCAAGGCCGCCTTGCTCACCTTCGGCGGTGCTTACGCCGTGCTGCCCTATGTGTACCAGGGTGCGGTCGAAACGCACCAGTGGCTCAGCGGCCCGCAGATGATCGACGGGCTGGCCTTGGGCGAGACCACGCCCGGTCCGCTGATCATGGTGGTGGCCTTCGTCGGCTTCGTTGGCGGCTGGCTCAAGCAGGTGTTCGGGCCCGATGAACTGTTCCTCGGCGGCGCCGTGGCCGCCGCGGTGGTGACCTTCTTCACCTTCCTGCCGTCGTTCGTGTTCATCCTGGCCGGCGGGCCGGTGGTTGAGGCCACGCACGGCAAGCTGGGCTTCACGGCACCGCTGTCGGCGATCACGGCGGCCGTCGTCGGGGTGATCCTGAACCTAGCGATGTTCTTTGCGTACCACGTGCTCTGGCCCCAGGGCTTCGGCGGGCGCTTCGACGCACTTTCGGCCGTCATCACCATCGCCGCCGCGGTGGCGCTGTTCCGATTCAAGGTCGGTGTGATTCCGCTGCTCGGTGCCTGCGCAGGCATCGGCCTGTTGTCGACCTGGCTGTTACCCCTGATCCGTTGAAGGAGTTTCCATGACCGCACGCCTGCAAGACCTGCCGTTCGACCCGGCCGCACTGAACCGGCTGTCGCCCGCACTGATCACCAGCCACCACCAGAACAACTACGGAGGCGCGGTGAAGCGGCTGAACGCCATCCGCAAGGACCTCGCGGCGATGCCCTTCGCCACGGCATCCGGCTTCCAGCTGAACGGCTTGAAGCGCGAAGAGCTGATCGCGACCAACTCGATGCTGTTGCACGAACTGTACTTCGCCAGCCTGGGCGGCGACGGCGTCACGATGGAGCCTGCCGCGAAGCTGATGCTGGAAGCCAGCTTCGGCAGCGTCGAACGCTGGCGCGAAGAGTTCATGGCCATGGGCAAGGCTCTGGGCGGCGGGTCGGGCTGGGTGCTGCTGGTATTCCAGCCGCGCGAGGGCACGCTGGTCAACCAGTGGGCGGCCGACCACACGCATGCGCTGGCGGGCGGCGTGCCGATCCTAGCGCTCGACATGTATGAACATGCGTATCACATGGACTTCGGCGCGGCGGCGGGCGCCTATGTGGATGCCTTCATGGGCAACATCGACTGGGCAGCCGTCTATGGGAGGTACCAGCGCGCGGTGCATGCGGCCGGCGAGCCCTTCGGCGCGAACCAGGACCAGGTGGGTGACGCGCTGGTCTTCGACGTGCGTCGTGCAGGTGTGTTCGAGAAGGCACAGACGATGATCCCCGGCGCGCGTTGGTGCGACCCTGCTCAGGTGCCCACCTGGGCCGCCGAACTGCCGGCAGACCGCGAGCTGCTGGTGTACTGCGTCTACGGGCACGAGGTGGGCCGCGTCACGGCCCTGCGGCTCCAGGCCGCGGGTTTGAAGGCCCGCTACCTGGTCGGGGGCATCGACGCCTGGCAGGCTGCAGGCAGGCCACTGGTGGACAAGCCCCTGAGCCCTGCGTCATGACCGGCGCCCGCGCCGCCAGCGTCGCCTTGCTGTATCCCGGCGACCGGGCCGCCCGCGACCTTGCAGACCCTGCAGCGAGCCGCTTCGCGACCTTGTTCGAAGCGCTGGCTGCCGCCGGCGTGAAGGCCGAGCCGGCGATCTATCACGATGACTTCGCCGACCAGGTAGCGGCGCAGTTGCGCCGCGTGCAGGCCGTGCTGGTGTGGTGCAACCCGATCGAGGACGGCCGCCGCCGCGATCGGCTCGATGCGCTGCTGCGTGACGTGGCACAGGCGGGTGTGCTGGTCAGCGCGCACCCCGAGGCGATCCTGCGCCTGGGTACCAAGGACGTGCTGTTCGAGACCCGCGACCTGCCCTTCGGCAGTGACGTTCACCGCATCGGCAGCCTGGCGCAACTGGAGTCCGAACTGCCGCAGCGGCTGAGGCACGGCGCGCGCGTGCTCAAGCAGCACCGTGGCCACAGCGGCATCGGCGTGTGGCGCGTCGAAGCGTCCTACGGCGGCGGACTGACCGTGCAGCACGCCCAGCGCGGCAGCACGCCGCAGCGCATGGACATGCCGGCGCTGAAGGCGACGCTGGCGCCTCACTTCGAGCCGGAGGGCGGCGGCCACATGATCGACCAGGCCTGGCAGGCGCGGCTGCCCGAAGGCATGGTGCGCGCCTACCTGGTGGAAGATCGCGTGACCGGCTTCGGCCTGCAGGCCGTGAACGCGCTGCACCCCGATGCACCCATGCCGGGGCCGCGTCTGTACCACGGCCCTGAGCTGCCCGGCTTGCAAGACTTGAAGCAGCAACTGGAGTCGACCTGGATCACGCTGCTACGCGAGCGCGTCGGCCTGACGCACGAACAACTGCCGCTGCTGTGGGACTGCGACTTCATGCTGGGCGATACGACGGCCGATGGTGCGCAGCGCTACGTGCTCTGCGAAATCAACGTGAGCAGCGTGTCGCCGTTCCCGCCGTCGTCCATCCCGCCGCTCGTCGATGCGGTCCTGCGCCACATCCGGTAGGCGCAGCAAAGCGACCAGCCAAGACTTGGCTCGTCCAATGACGGTCTGCTGCTTTAGCAGCTGAACTTCCGCTGTGGGTCGTTGGCCGTCCGTCACCAGTCGCCGCTGAAGGTCAGCTGACCGTCTCATCGCCGACACCCTGGCCTCCGGGACGCGGCCGCGGGCCTCACCGGCCAGGCTTGGCCGCGCCAAGCCCGGCGGCGCGCTCCACCAGCACGTCCGCGTACCGCTCGACGTTGAACCGGAACGTCCCACGAAAGTTGATGTGCGAGAAGTGCGCCGGGCCAAT
>JBIJAP010000298.1:0-4797 GCA_044345715.1 Rubrivivax sp. | reverse complement strand
TCGGTGGTGTGTTCCATTGCTTCACCGAAACAGCTGATGTCGCGCGGGCCGCGCTGGACCTCGGCTTCTACATCTCGTTCTCCGGCATCCTGACCTTCCGCAACGCCGAGGAGCTGCGCGACGTGGCGCGCTCGGTGCCGCTGGACCGCTGCCTGATCGAGACCGACAGCCCTTACCTGGCGCCGGTGCCTTACCGTGGCAAGACCAACCAGCCGGCCTATGTGCCGCACGTCGCAGCCCAGCTCGCTGCCCTGAAGGGCCTGGACCTGGCCACGGTGGCGGCGGCCACCAGTGCCAACTGCGAACGCCTCTTCACCCGCCTGGGGCCTGCTTCGAGGGGATGAGAATGCTCAAACATTGCTTTCAAATCCTGCTCTATCTATTTGTTTTTGCTGTAGCGATGCCGGCCTTCGCACAGGATGATGTGGCCTTCTTCCGCGCCGTGAGCGTGGACGACGAGCGGGCTGTGAAGCGCTGGATCGACGCCGGTGGCGACCCCAACAAGGCCAATCCGCAAGGGCAGCCGGCGCTGTCGCTGGCACTGCGCGACGAGGCCTACAAGGTGGCGGCACTGCTCTTGGCGCAACCTTCGATCAGGATCGACACGCCCAACGCCGCCGGTGAGACCGCGTTGATGCTCGCCGCACTTCGGGGTCAAGCCGAGTGGGTTCGGCGCCTGGTGTCGCAGGGCGCGGCGATCAACCGCGAAGGCTGGACGCCGCTGCACTACGCGGCCAGTGGCGGCGCCACGGACGTGGTGCGCTGGCTGGTGGAACAGGGCGCCGCCATCGATGCCCGCTCGCCGAACCGCAGCACGCCGTTGATGATGGCGGCTCGGTACGGTGCCAGCGAGTCGGTCGATTGGCTGGTGGCGCGGGGCGCCGACACCCGGCTGCGCAATGACCGTGACATGACCGCGGCCGACTTTGCCCGCAGTGCGGGCCGTGACGCCATCGCGCAGCAACTGGGCGCACTCGCGGCTGCCGCGCCTGCGCAGCGTTAGGGAAGTCACGCTTGCCTGGATGACGGCGTGTCAGAAGTCTTCTGACACCGCAGATCGGCGCCTACCGCCTTCGCAATGACCAGACGCGAGCGTAGAGTGGGTTGCAGTGTCAGCTCGACACCGCCCGAGGAGTCCCCCATGTCGCATTCGGCCCAAGCCCGCAACCCGTTCCTGCTGATGATCAGCCCCGAGGTCGTTCTGGCCGCTGTCGAGAGGTCGGAACGACTCGGCCAGTTGAACCGACAGCTGTGCAGGCCGCTGGACCGGCCGACGCCGGCGTCGAGTTCGGCCCGGGCGGCGGTTCTTGACGACGAGCTGGCGGATGCCAACGAGCCAGGGGCGGATTGAACGAACACCGCTGCATCAGGGCGCCGTGTGCGCCCTCCTTTTTGCCTCAGCAACGGCGTACGATGTATATTATGTAAACTAAAAGATACTGAGCCCGCTCGTGGCTGGCAACCTATCTGACTTGCGGACGACGTCACCTGAAGCCGACCACCGAGAGCTTCTTCCAGCAGGCATGCGGATCAGCAAACCAGGGCGGCATGAGCGCTGCCCTCTAGAAGGCAGAATTCGAAGAGCACCTCACCATGTGAGCCCGCTGAACACTCTCATTGATCAGGTCTTCGCTTACGACGGGCTTGCCATGCTTCTTCCTACATGTTCTTTGTCGCGGCAGCGCGCATTCGCGGTGTGCGCAGCATTGGTGTGTGTCGCAGGCTGCGGCGGCAGTTCGGCACCCGCTCCGGCACCAACGCCTGCGCCGGTCGTACCGCCGACACCAGCACCGGTTGGCCCAGCTTGGACCGCCGTGGATCAAGCAGCCTCGACAGCGTATGCCGGAGCCGGTGACTTGACCGGCATGACCTTGACCGTCTACGACCGCAACGATGTCAAGGTGTTCGAGAAGAGTTACGGCGCGTTCAGCGCGACCCAGCGCGTGCCGGTGGCGAGCGCATCGAAGATCGTCTCGGGTACCTTGCTGCTGCGGCTGGTCGGCCAAGGCCTGCTGAGCCTAGACAGCACCACCGCACAAGTGCTCGGCTGGAGCGGCGCGCGCGGCACGATCACCCTGCGCCACCTGCTGTCGTTCACTTCTGGGTTGGCACCCGAGGCCGGTTGCACGGCACTTCCGCTGATCACGCTGGCGGCATGCGTCAACACAATCCGCGACGATCCCGCGGCGTTGATTGCCATGCCGGGCACTCGTTATGACTACGGTAGTACGCATCTTCACGTGGCCGCACGGATGGCCGAAGTGGTCACCGGCAAGTCATGGAATACCGTGTTTGGCGAGCAGCTGCGCGCTCCATTGGGTCTGCCATCTGAAGTCAGCTACTACACGGCACCGCAGTCGACACTTGGTCTGTTCAACCCGCTCATTGCGGGGGGCTTGCAGGCCACAAGCGACGAATATGCAAAGCTCCTCGCGATTTCGTTCCACCGCGGCACCTACCAAGGCGTGACGTTTGCGCCGGCGATTCTGTTCGATCAACAGGCAACTGAGCCCTACCCGGGGGTTGTCGTCGGGTCATCGCCGTACTCGGGCGCTCCAGCACCAGTGCGTTATGGGCTAAGTGCATGGCTCGAATGCGCCACACCGGCGACCGGGTGTTCAACAATATCGTCGGCCGGCGCTTGGGGTTGGACGCCATGGGTGGATCGTGCGGCTGGCTACTACGCCATTCTTGCAATGTACCGAGGCGGTCCCGCCATGAACGGCGTCACCGCGTTCAGTGTCAATTTGCAGCAGCAGCTCAAACCGCTGATCGTCACAGCGCTTGCGGCTCCGCCCTAATCTCTCATCGAACGAGCCGGCCTTCTGCGCCGCCAGCGAGTGCCAGCGGTCTGCGCGCGTCGAACACCTGTCCAGGCCGAA
Source organism: Rubrivivax sp. (assembly GCA_044345715.1). Taxonomy (GTDB): domain Bacteria; phylum Pseudomonadota; class Gammaproteobacteria; order Burkholderiales; family Burkholderiaceae_C; genus Rubrivivax. Next base: position 1,915 of record JBIJAP010000298.1, on the reverse strand, counting down.
AGATCCGTCGGCAACCAGACCGGCGCTGTCATCAGCAGCGTCGCCGAAGCGCCCAGGCAGGTCCAGTCCGCAGGGCCTGCGTGCTTCGGTCAAGGCCGGGACGATGGCTACGCGGCCAACTGGCCCAGCAACGCCGGTTCGATGGCCGCTGCGGCCATCAGCCCGCTCATCGCCGCAGCCTGCACTCCGGCACCGGCCACGTCTTGTCCGGCGAGCAACAGCCCGGGCACGGGCGTGCGGATGTTCAGCGCCGGCGACGCAAGCCGGTCGCCGTCCATCACGATGCCGTACATGGAACCCTGCGGCGAACGCACGAAGTGTTGCTGCGTCAGCGGGGTGGCGAGTTCGTGCCAACGCACCATCGACGCCAGCGCCGGGAAGTGACGCGAGAACTGGGCAAGCAGCCTCTGCTCGACCCAGGCCTTCAAGGCGAGATACTCCTCGGGGCGTTCACCGGACGGCAGCGCCAGCCACTGCGCAAAGGGTGCGGCGTCGCAAAGCGCCAACACTTCCGCCGTCGGGCCGCCACGGTGGCTGGGGTCCTTCAGAGACGGAAAGCTGACGAATAGCCCCGGGGCGTCTTCATCGTCCGGGTGCTGCCAGACGCGACCGATGTCTTCGCTCTCGTAGATCCAGGTGTTGGCGGCTGTAGCGCCGGCTGCTGCGATGTCGCCTTCAAGCCCCAGGTACAGCGACAGGTAAGACAGCCCCGGCTGGAAGCTGCTCAGTTCGGCACGCCAGGCCTCGGCCGTGCCATTGGCCATGCCCACCAGGCTCGCCGCCGTGTTGGGCGCGCCCATGGCCGAGATCACCTGCCGGGCGTGCGCCTCGTGCAGCTGCCCGGCCTGCCGATAGAGCACGCCGCGGGCGCGTCCCTGTTCGACGACGATTTGCTCCACAGACGCGCCCAACTCCACCGCGCCACCCGCCGCCTGCACGACAGGCACCAGCGTCTGTGCAAAGCGCACCGGCCCGCCGACCGGAAAGTACGCACCCGCGTTGTAGGACCCGGTGACGATTGCGTGTTCCAGCAGCGGCGCGTGCCCGGGCGGCGCGCCGTAGTTGCCCCAGCGCGCGCCCAGCACGGCGCGCAAGCGGGGGTCGGGCACATCGGCCAGGGCCTGGGCCAGTGTGCGGCGGCACAGACGCTCGACCTCGGCACCGCGCCACAGCTTCAGTCCCCAGGCCAGCGGCCCCGGCAGGCCGCGCAGGGCAAAGAGTGTCATCGCCGCGCTTCGGGCCGCCTGCATTTCATCGAACCAGCGTGCGATGGCCGCGCTCTGGTCAGGGAAGGTCTCCAGCAGTCGCTGCCGGTAGATCGATTCAGGATGTTCGATGCCGAACTCGAAGCCTGGCAGCCGCACGATGTCGTACGGGTTGCAACCCGGCGCAAAGGCCAGCGCACCGTTGCTGAGCCAGTGCAGCAAGCGGCCAAACTGCCCGTCGCTGCCGGCCTGCGAGCCGACGCCGCCGATGTAGTGCACGCCGGTGGCAAAGGTCCAGTTCTGGCGGGTGAAGGTCTGCGTCAGCCCGCCAACGACGCTGTGCTGCTCCAGCAACAGCACGCGCTGGCCACGGTGGGACAGAGCACTTGCGGCGGTCAGGCCGCCTATCCCGGAGCCGATGACGATGGTGTCCCACATGAGGATCTCCAGGGGGAGGGGTGAAGCGGCTCCGAAATGTCCAAATGCCTGCAGACAGAGGCAGTCTATGCAGCGACTAGAGAAGACGCGCGAAGTCTGCCCAGCCATCTAGACGCTGTCAACATAGACTTGGCCGGTCCTCACTGAAAGTACCAAAGACATTGATCTCGGCCAAACGGAAAGCGTTTATCTGACGCCGCACTCAAGCTGGCCAGACGCACTGCTGCTGATGGCGTCGGATAAACCTCGTTGGACTGAACCGTTGCCACGGT
>JBIJAP010000297.1:0-4822 GCA_044345715.1 Rubrivivax sp. | reverse complement strand
TCGCCCGTCCCGGGCCTGTGTTGCCGCCCACTCACCGCCCGATGTCACCTGCCCGACTGCCCACTGCCGAGCTCGAAGGCTTCGTGCGCCGCCACCGCGGATCGCTCGTGGCCTCGGCCGTGGTGCTGCTCGCCGGCTTCGGCATCACCGCCGTGGCCGTGGCCCCGCTGGCCCCGGATGCCGCCGAACTGCCGCGCCGCGTGATCACCGAATCGATCACACCGCCCGATCTTGCCCAACAGCTGCAGGCGCTGTCGGTGCAGTCGCACACGCTCACCCGCAGTGACCTTACCCGCGGCACCGACACCCCCGAGGCCCTGCTGCAGCGCCTGGGCGTGCGCGACGGCCAGGCCGCGGCCTTCCTGCGCTCCGACCCCGAGGCCCGCAAGCTGCTTTCCGGCCGTGGCGGCCGCCTGGTGCAGGTGGAGATGTCGGTCGAGGGCTTCCTTGAGAGCCTCGTCGCCCGCTGGCCCAGCGAAGCCACCGACGGCGCGCGCACGCACTTCACGCGCCTGAGCATGAACCGGGCCCCTGACGGCCGCTGGGCTGCCCGCACCGACAGCGCTGCCTACGGCACCGAGCAGCGCCTGGCCAGCGGCACCATCGCCTCGACGCTGTTCAGCGCCACCGACGAAGCCGGCATCCCCGATGCCGTCGCGGCCCAGATCGCCGACATCTTCTCCACCGACATCGACTTCCACCGCGAACTGCGCAAGGGCGACACCTTCAGCGTCGTCTACGAGTCGCTCACCGCCGACGGCCAGCCCGTGCCCTGGAACGAAGGTGCCGGTCGCGTCATCGCAGCCGAGTTCGTCAACGCCGGCCGGGCCCATCACGCGGTTTGGTTCACGCGCGCCGACGGGCGCGGCGGCTACTACGGCGCCGATGGCCGCAGCCTGCGCCGCAGCTTCCTGGCCAGCCCGATGGAGTTCTCACGCATCACCTCGGGCTTTGCCATGCGCTTCCACCCGCTGCAGCAACGCTGGCGCAAGCATCTGGGCGTCGACTATGCCGCGCCCACGGGCACGCCCGTACGCACGGTGGCCGATGGTGTCGTCAGCTTCTCGGGCTGGCAAAACGGCTACGGCAAGACGATCGAGATCGACCATGGCAACGGCAAGGCCACGCTGTACGCGCACCTGAGCCGGCAAGACGTGCGCAAGGGCTCGCGCGTGCAGCAGGGCCAGCGCATCGGCGCCGTCGGTAGCACGGGCTGGAGCACCGGCCCGCACCTGCACTTCGAGTTCCGCGTCAACGGCACGCACCAGGACCCGCTGCGCGTGGCCAAGGCCTCGGAGGCGGTGGTGCTCGATGGCGCCTCGAAGCCGCGCTTCGATGAAGTGGTGCGCAGCGTGCGCGCCAAGCTCGAAATCGCCGAATCGCTGAGCGCGCCGGTCGTCGCCGCGCGCTGAAACCCCGGCGCGCCACAGCGCACACGATGGGCGTTGAAGGCTGGATCGGCCTGATGTCGGGCACCTCGCTCGACGGCGTCGACGCCGTGCTGGCGCTGGCCGATGCAAATGGCGCGCTGCAGGGCGCCGGCCACGTGCACCTCGTCTTCGATTCAGCGCTGCGCGCCGAGCTGCTGGCGCTCAACAGCCGCGGCCCCGACGAACTGCACCGTGCCGCCCTGGCCAGCAACGCGCTGATGCGGCGCTACGCTGATGCCGTGAACGCGCTGCTGGCGCAAACCGGTCACCCGCGCGCAGCGGTGCGCGCGCTTGGTGCCCACGGGCAGACCGTGCGCCACCGGCCGGGCGAGTTCGACGGCATCGGCTACACGCTGCAGCTGGGCAACGGCGCGCTGCTGGCCGAGCTCACCGGCATCGACGTGGCCTGCGATTTCCGCAGCCGGGATGTCGCCGCCGGGGGCCAGGGCGCGCCGCTGGTGCCGGCGTTTCATGCGGCCCGCTTCGGCCGCGCGGGCGAAGACCTGGCCGTGCTCAACATCGGCGGCATCGCCAACCTTTCGCTACTGGCCGCCGATGGCACGGTGCGGGGCTTCGATTGCGGCCCGGGCAACGTGCTGATGGACGCGTGGGCGCTGCAGCACCAGGGCCAGGCTTACGACGCCGGCGGCAGCTGGGCCGCGCAAGGGCAGGTGCTGCCGCCTTTGCTGGCGCGGCTGCTGGCGGAGCCTTTCCTGGCCAAGCCTGCGCCCAAGAGCACGGGCAGGGATCTCTTCACGGCGACCTGGCTGCAACCCCATCTCGCGGCCTGCCCGGGCGCAGAGCCGCGGGATGTGATGGCCACGCTGAGCGAGTTCACCGCGCTCGCGGCCGTGCAGTCGATGCAGCGGGGGCTGCCCGCGGCGCGGCGGCTGGTGGTGTGTGGTGGCGGCGCGTTCAATGCGCACCTGATGCGCCGGCTTGCAGCGCTGTCTGGGCTGCCGGCGGCCTCGAGTGCCGACGAAGGCGTGCCGCCCGATCAGGTGGAGGCGCTGGCCTTTGCGTGGCTGGCTCGCGCGCTGCTGCAGCGCGAGCCGGGCAACCTGCCCGCCGTTACTGGCGCCGCGGGCCCGCGCGTGCTGGGCGCCTTGTACCCGGCGCGCTAGAGGGGCTCAGGCCGAAAACGACGACCCGCAACCGCAGGTGGTGGTGGCGTTCGGGTTCTTGATGACGAACTGCGCGCCCTGCAGGTCTTCCTTGTAGTCGATCTCGGCGCCCATCAGGTACTGCAGGCTCATCGCGTCGATCAGCAGCGTGACGCCGTTTTTCGTCATCGGCGTGTCGTCTTCGTTGACGACCTCGTCGAAGGTGAAGCCGTACTGAAAACCCGAGCAGCCACCGCCCTGCACGAAGACGCGCAGCTTCAGCTCGGGGTTGCCTTCTTCGGCCACCAGATCGGCCACCTTGGCGGCGGCGCTGTCGGTGAAGATCAGCGGCACGGGCATCTCGTCGGTGGCGGGGTTCAGGGCTTCGGCGACGGCGTTCATGGTGTTTCCTTGTTCGGCTCAGTTCCGGTTCAGTTCCGGCTCTGTTCTGGCACTAAGCGTCGTTTGACGCCGCGAGCTTCAGGGCGGGCTTCTCGGCGCTCTTCAGGGGCTTCAGTTCGCCCTCGACCAGCGCCCCGGGGTGCATCTCCAGCAGTTCGTAGCGCACATCACCGGTGACACGCGCCTTGGGCTGCAGTTCGAGCATCTCGGTGGTGTGCACCGGACCCCGGACCTCGCCGCTGATGATCACATGGCTGGCCGACACCCTCCCGTGGACCCGGGCATTGTCACTGATGACCAGGATGCTGCGGCCCTCGCCTTCGGCGATGACGTCGCCGGTGACCTGGCCATCGATGCGCAGCCCATCGCGGAACCGCAGCGAACCCGACACGACCATGCCTTCGCCCACCAGGCTGCGGATGGGAGGTGCGCGCTTCTTGCCGAGCCAGCTCATCGGGTACTCCTTGTTCTTGGCCGCTGCGGCTACAGCCGCACCGTCTGCGTGGCGCGGGTGGCGCCTTGGGTGTCGATCACCCGGACCTGAAGAGTTTTTATCACGGCGCCCGGCGGGTGGTCGATCAGGCCGGTGACCCTGGTAACACGACGCAACTGCAGCGCCTTCGGGCCGCCGCTGAAGGGCTGCTGCCACGGGCGGCCTTCCATCTGGCCGCTCAGCAGCACCTCGTAGTGGCCGCGGAACTCGGCCTCGCCCTTCACCTGGTGCACGAGCAGCATCTGGTAGCGCAACTGGCCGTCGCTGGCCGCTTCGGCTGACAAGCCCCGCACCTGCAGGCCCTCGCCACTGGCGGGAATCAGGCGCTGGAAGAAGCCCAGTTCGTCTTGCAGCGACTGCTTGTCGATCTCGAGCTGGCGCACCTGCTGCGCCAGCCGGTCCTGCGCGGCGCGCTCGGCCTTCAGCAGGCTGTCGGCCGTATTGGCGATCTGCTGCGCCTGGCCGTGGCGGTCGCGCAGCGTCGCCAGTTCCTCGCGCAGCTGCGCCAGTTCTTCCTTCGCGCCGCGGTCGAGGCCGGCGATCTCCTTGCCGAACTCGAAGGCCCACAGCGCGATGGCGGCCGAGAAGCCGAACATCACCGCCAGCGCCGCCCAGCGCAGCGGCCACGGCATATGGCTGCGCACGATCATGCGCGGCGCACTGACCGACAGACGACGACGCAGCAAGCGCCAGCGCATGATGGGACCTTTGGATACGCCGCCCGCAAAACACGAGGCCACCCGCAGGTGGCCTCGTTGTTGGGATCAGCGCTTGCTGAACTGCTTCCGGCGACGAGCGCCGTGCAGACCGACCTTCTTGCGCTCGACTTCGCGCGCGTCGCGCGTCACGAAGCCGGCGCGGCTGAGCTCGGGCTTCAGTGCCGCGTCGTAGTCGATCAGCGCACGCGTGATGCCGTGGCGAACCGCGCCGGCCTGGCCGGATTCACCGCCGCCGTGCACGTTGATCTTGATGTCGAAGCCTTCGTTGTTGCCCGTGAGCAGCAGCGGTTGGCGCACGATCATGATCGAGGTCTGACGGCCGAAGTACGCATCGATGGTCTTGCCATTGATGAGGATCTGGCCACTGCCTTTTTTCATGAAGACACGGGCCACGCTCGATTTGCGGCGGCCGGTGCCGTAGTTCCAGGTTCCGATCATCGCGTCAGATCTCCAGCGCCTTGGGTTGCTGAGCGGTGTGCGGGTGTTCACCACCGGCATAGACCTTCAGCTTCTTGACCATTGCATAGCCCAGCGGGCCCTTGGGCAACATGCCCTTCACGGCCTTTTCGAGCGCGCGACCCGGATGACGGGCCTGCATGTCCTTGAACGGCGTGGCGTAGATGCCGCCCGGGTAACCCGAGTGACGGTAGTAGATCTTGTCGGTGGCCTTGGCCC
>JBIJAP010000020.1:0-17137 GCA_044345715.1 Rubrivivax sp. | reverse complement strand
CATGTTGCCCGCCACCATGGACTCGGCCAGCGCCGGGCCACGCTGGCCGCCGGCCAGCAGGAAGCCGTTCTTGACGACCGCGCTGAAGTCGCCGCTGGCCGCCGGGCGGCCCATCGACAGGCGGCCAGCGATGGCGCCTTCGGCGACACCGGCCAGCAGATCGGCCAGCGGGGTATCGCCCGCATCGACCGCCCAGCCTTCAGCCGCGGTGGGCACATGGGCCAGCCCGGTGCGGCGCGCGCCGTAGAAGCTGGGCATCAGCGTGGTCAGCACGCCGCCCTGCACCGGCTGCACGGGCGTCGCCACGAAGGCGTCGGCCGAGACCGGCGCCACACCCGGGCCTTCGAACCGGCTGCGCAGCGTGAACGAGGGCACGGCGATGCGCTGACCGACGTGCTCGCTGTAGATGGAGCTGCGGCTGATGAGGCGTTCGTCGCCCAGCTGGCCCAGCAGCCAGCCGATCAGGTCGGCCAGCGCGTGCGGCGACAGCACCAGGTCGCCGACGAACTTGCGCGTCAGCGGCTGCGGCGACAGGCTGGCCACCGAGTCGAGCATCATTTCGCCCAGGCCGAAGGTGGCGGGCGCTGGGGTCGAGCGCAGGTCGTGCGTGTGGCCACCGGCGCCGCTGAACGAACTGGCCAACGCGCCATCGCGCGCGGCGCCCATGGCCTCGACCGCATAGCTGCCCAAGGCGGTGTCCAGCGCGGTGCCCTCGCTGGTGAGCGTGACGGTGCGCGTGCGCTGGTGCGAGACCATCGCCTCGCCCAGGCGGAACAGCGGGGCGTGCTCGGCACGCCAGGCCAGCAACTCACTCAAGGTGTCGACCAAGGCGTCCAGGTCGGGCTGTTGCGGCCCTTGGGTGCGCTGCAGCTGCTGGCCGGCCGACACACCATTGGCCTCGTCGGCCGGCGCCGCCAGCGCGTCGGCGCGCAGCTGCTGCACCACCGACTGCAGGCCCGCCGTGTCGCCCAGGGCCGCGCCGTCCAGCGTCGTGGCCGCCTTGCGCTGCCCCAGCAGGCCGCGCAGCACCAGCTGCAGGCGCTCGTGGCTGCGCAGCAGGCTGGCCTCGTTGTGGACGGCGTTGACCTCGGTCAGCTCGGTGTGGCGCAGGCTCACGTGAGCGGCGTCGAAGCCCGCCTCGCGCATCAGGCGCAGCGCCTGCTCGGCGCCGTCGTGCAGCAGGGTGTCCATCGTCAGGCCCCGCCGAGCTGGGCCTGGGCGCGCAGCGTGGGCCCGCCCGACGACACCACCATCGGCTGCTTCTTGCCGCAGTAACCGGTGGCCTCCCATTCCAGGTCGTCGGCCACGCCGTCGACCGAGGCCAGCACCTTGAGCGCCGAGCCGGACAAGGTGGTGTCGCGGATGGCGCGCCCCAGGCGGCCGTTCTTGATCTCATAACCCAGGGTCACGCCGAACATGAACTCGGTGGTGGTGTCGGCCTGGCCGTTGGCGGTGGCCACGAGGTAGTAGCCCTCGTCCACGCCCTCGATGAGCTGCTGCACGGTCTGCTCGCCGGGCAGGATGACGGTGTTGCGCATGCGCACCAGCGGCTCGTCGCCAGGGCCGTAGGCGCGCGCGCTGCCGGTGGGCGCCATGCCCAGCCGCGCTGCGGTCTCGCGGCTGTGCATGAAGCCCTTGAGAACACCGCTGTCGATGAGCACGGCATCCTCGGCAGGCGTGCCTTCGTCGTCGGTGTAGACCGGCATCATCACCTCGCTGCCACGCCAGGTGTGGGCCACGTCGACCATCGAGACGAGCGGGCTGGCGATGCGTTGGCCCAGCAGGTCGCCGGCGATCGAGCCGCCGAGCACGATGTCGGCCTCGCAGGGGTGGCCCATGGCCTCGTGGGCCAGGATGCCGGTGAGCAGGGGCCCCATCACCACCGTGTGCAGGCCGCCGCGTGCCGCCACCGCGTGGCGCTTGGCCTGCAGGTGGCCGTTGGCCACGGCCAGGCGCGTGCGCAGGGCGTCTGTGGACAGGTCGATGTCGTCCAGGCTGCCCTTGGCGCTGAAGCGTTCCCACACCTCGATCGGACGGCCCTCGTCGTCGGTGCTGGTGAGCGCGATGTAGACCATGGCGCGGCGGATGCGGTTGTGCACCGCGCTGCCGTGGCTTGTGCTCACCTCCTTGAGGTGCTCTTCTTCGCTGGCGAAGAGGCGTACCGATGCCAGCCCTTCGCATTGGCTCAGGCACAGCGCGTGGGCGGCGGTGAGGCGGTCGATCAGCTCGGCGGCCGGCGCTGCGGGGCGGCCGGCCACAGCCTGCCGGTGCTGCGAGGCCGCGCCGGGTAGCGGCAACGCACGCCGCGCACCGAAGCGCGCCATGGCGCGCGCGTTGCGCAGCGCCTGGTCGCGCAGCTGCTCCGGAGCGCGGCCGTCGGCACCGGCGGCAAAGCCCCAGTAGCCGTCTTCATAGGCGCGCGCGCTGCGCCCGGCTTCGACGCTGTGGTCGTTGCTTGTGAGCTTGCCGTCGATCATGACGATCTGCCTCTTGCGCAGCTCGTGACGGCGCTCTTCGAGTGTGGACGCGAGGGTCATCGCGCTCTCCAGCGAGAAGGGGGAACGATTGTGACCTCTGCGGTTCCCGAAAACTGCGCCCTGGCCTTGGGGGCGGCGATCCGGCGGCGGCCCGGATGGGCGGCCAGACGGCCACTTACGGCCGCCTGTTCCGACCATCGGCGAGGCACCGGCTGCCTAGCATCGGGCCAGAGCGCATGCCTGACCTGCCCGCCCGCAGCCCTGCCGTCCCACGCATCTCCGACCTCTCGACCCCCCCCCGCTTGAACTGCTGCACCGCGAAGATGCGGAGCTGCAGGTGTGGCCCACGCCCGAGCTGCCGGGCTACGCCGGTCCGGTGCCCTTTGATGTGCCGCCGGAGGTGGTGCTCGAGGGCCACAACGGGCATGCCATCAAGGGCCGGCTGATGGCATTTGCCCCCGATCGCGATGTCGTGCATGTCATTCCCTCGGGGCAGTCGCGCCCGTCTCTCTTGCGCACGGGGCAGTTCCGGCGCCTGTGCCTGAGCGAGCCGCTGCGCGGGCTGGCGCCCCTGGACTTGCCGGATGTGGGCGAGTCGTGCTGGGAGCGCCCCTCGCTGCCCTTCGAGGTGCACTTCCACGAGGGCTCTCTTCGAACCCTACGGCACCTATGGTGGCGTGCGCCGCTGGTTCGTGCCGCGCGGCGTCTACGCCGAGGCCGTGATCGGCATTCGCCTGGGCGAAGCCCTTGTCGAGCAGCACTTGGTGTCGCCTCAGCAGCGCGACGAGGCGCTGGCCGAGCAGCAGGATCTGCGCAACCGCAAGCTCGGCGACATTCTGGTCGTGAGCCGGATCGTCACGCCGCAACAGCTCGAAGAAGCCATCGAGCAGCAGTCAAAGATGCCGATGGTGCGCATCGGCGAGGCCCTTGTGGCGCTGCGCTATGGGTGCGAAGCGCAGCTAGGAGACGCCCTGGCGCAGCAGCTCGGCGACCGCAACGTGCCGCTGGGCGAATTGCTGGTGAAGAAGGGCCTCGTCAGCCGCGCCGACCTGCAGACGGCGCTGGCGCGCAAGATGGGCTATCCGCTCGTCGACGTGACGCAGTTTCCGGTCGACAGCGAGGCGGTGAGCCGGCTGCCCTACGCCGTGGCCTCGCGCGTGCCGGCGTTGCCGCTGATGCTGCGCGGCGGCCGGCTGGTGGTCGCCGTCGAGGACCCGTCTGACCGCCGCCGGCTCGAGGAGATCGAGTTCGCTGCCCAGTGCAAGCTGGTGCCGGTGCTGGTGCGCACGGGCGTGCTGTTGGGCGCCATCGACCGCGCCTACGAAAGGTTAGGCGCGCTCGAGCTCGCTGGCCGCGTCATCGACGCCGGCACGCTGGCGGACCTCGAGCTCAGCGACGCCGGCCGGCTGCTGGCAACGATGGAAACAGCCCCGTCTGGCGGCAACGACGATGTCGTCGAGAACATCGAGCAAAGCGATAACTCGCTGGTGCGCCTGATCAACTCGATGATCGTCGAGGCGCACTCGCAGGGCGTCTCGGACATCCATGTCGAGTGCCCGGCCGGGCGCGAGAAGGTGCGCATCCGCTTCCGCAAGGACGGCATCATGCACTCGTATCTCGAGCTGCCGCCGGGCTACCGCAGAGCGCTCATCGCGCGCCTGAAGATCATGTGCGACCTCGACATCTCCGAGCGCCGCCAGCCGCAGGACGGCAAGATCAACTTCGCCAAGTTCGTGAAAGGCCTCAAGCTCGAACTGCGCGTGGCCACCATCCCCACCAACGGCGGCATGGAAGACGCCGTGCTGCGCCTGCTGCAGAGCAGCAAGCCGATCCCGCTCGACAAGCTCGGGCTGTCCGAGCGCAACCTCGGGCAGATCCGCGCCGCTGCGGCACGGCCCTTCGGCATGCTGCTGTGCGTAGGCACCACCGGCAGTGGCAAGACGACGACGCTGCACTCGCTGATCGGCAGCATCAACACGCCCGAGCGCAAGATCTGGACGGCCGAAGACCCGGTGGAGATCACCCAGCAGGGCCTGCGCCAGGTGCAGGTGAACCCACGCATCGAGTGGACGTTCGCCAAGGCGCTGCGCGCCTTCCTGCGGGCCGACCCCGACGTGATCATGGTCGGCGAGATCTGCGACGAGGAAACCGCGCACGTGGCCGTGGAGGCCAGCCTCGCCGGCCACCTGCTGCCGAGCACGCTGCACACCAACAGCGCGCCCGAGACGGTGACGCGCCTGCTCGACATGGGCATGGACCCGTTCAACTTTGCCGATGCCCTGCTGGGTGTGCTGGCACAGCGCCTGGTGCGCCGGCTGTGCAACGGCTGCCGGGCGCTCCGGTGCGCGACACGCTCATTGACCGCTGGATGCAGCGCTTCGGCAGCGACGGCCGGCTGACGCTGTACAGGCCTGTGGGCTGCGAAGCCTGCGGCGGCACCGGCTACCGCGGCCGCGCCGGCATCCACGAGCTGATGGTGGTGTCGCGCGAGCTGCGAGAGATGATCCAGACCGGCAAGCGCGCCGCTCAGCTGCAGCACCAGGCCCTGTGCGACGGCATGCACACGCTGCGCCAGGACGGCATCGACAAGGTGCTGGCCGGCGTCACCACGCTGGCCGAAGTGCGCGCAAACTCCTGACGCGAGCCCTGGCCCACGGACCAGGCGTCAGCGGCGCAGCGCGCGCCAGACCTTCTCGCTCGTCAGCGGCATCTGCATCTGCTCGGCGGCCTCGCCGCGGCCCTGGCGGGCGAGGGCGTCCACCACCGCGTTCACCACCGCGGGCGTGGCACCGATGGTGCCCAGCTCGCCCACGCCCTTGGCGCCCAGCAGGTTGGTCTGGCAGGGCACGCTCTCGTCGAAGCGCGTGACGAAGCCGCGGAAGCCGTCCACGCGCGGCAGCGCGTAGTCCATCAGGCTGGCCGACAGCAGCTGGCCGCTGTCGCGGTCGTAGACCACGGCCTCGCTCAGCGCCTGGCCGATGCCCTGCACCGCGCCGCCTTCGATCTGCCCCTGCACGATCTGCGGGCTGACGATGCGGCCGATGTCGTTGACGGAGTGGTAGGCCACCAGCTCCACGGTACCGGTGTCGGCGTCGATCTCGACCTCGGCCACGTGGCAGCCGTTGGGCCAGCTCGGGCCGCCGGCGGTGGCGTCGCCGCTCACCACGAGCCGGCTGCCGGCTTGGCCGGCGGCGATGGCAGCCAGCGTGATGCCGAGGTCGGTGCCGGCCACGGCAAAACGCCCGGCCGTGTACTCGAGGTCCACCGCGGCGGCCTCCAGTGCCTCGGCCGCCAGGCGCCGGGCTTCGTCGAGCGTCTTCTCGCTGGCCACGCGCACGGCCGCGCCGCCGGTGAAAAGCGAGCGGCTGCCCGCGCTGCCAAAGCCGGTGGCGCGGTCGGTGTCGCCCTGGACGACGCGGATGCGCTCCGGCGGCAGGCCGAACACGTCCACCGCCAGCTGCACGTAGCTGGTGGCGATGCCCTGGCCCATGGGCATCGTGGCGCTGGTCAGCTCCACATCGCCGTCAGCCGTGATGTCCACGCGCACCGACTCGGCCAGTGCGTTGCCGCCGGTCCACTCCAGGAAGGTGGCGATGCCGCGGCCGCGCAGCCGGCCGCGCGTGGCCGATTCCGCGCGGCGGGCCTCGAAGCCGGCCCAGTCGGCCAGCGCCAGGCCCTGGTCCATGATCTTCTCGAACGCGCCGCTGTCGTAGCGCTGCGCCATCGCGTTGACGTAGGGCATCTGCTCGGGCCGCACCAGGTTGCGGCGGCGCAACTCGGCGGCGTCCAGGCCGAGCCGGCGCGCGGCGGCATCCATCAGCCGCTCGATCACGTAGATGGCCTCGGGCCGGCCGGCGCCGCGGTAGGCGCCAGGCGGTGCGTTGTGCGTCATCACCGCGGTGACGCGGATGTCCACCGGGCGGATGTCATAGACGCTGGTGCTGACCCAGGGGCCGATGATCATCGGGATGGCCGCCGCACTCGGCCCCGGGCAGCCGCCGGCGTTGGAGTGCGTGTGGATGCGCAGGCCGAGCACGCGGCCGTGGGCATCGAGCGCCAGCGCGGCACGGCTCGTCTGGCCGCGGCCGTGCACGGCCGAGGTGAACTCCTCCACACGCTCGGCCTGCCACTTGACGGGGCGGCCGCCTTGCAGCACGGCCCAGGCCAGTGCGATGTCTTCGGGGTAGGCGCCGGTCTTCATGCCGAAGCCACCGCCGACGTCGCCCACCGTCACGCGCACGTTCTCGGCCGTGCGCCCCGGCACGCAGCCGGCGATGCTGCCGCGCACGCCGGCTGGCATCTGGCTGCTCATGCGCAGCACGAGGCGCTCGCCGTCCATCCAGGCGTTCACGCTGCGCGGCTCCAGCGCCGTGGGCGCGAGGCGCTGGTTCTCGAGCACGAGTTCCACGACGTGCGCGGCGGCGGCAAAGGCGGCGGCGGTGGCGGCGGCGTCGCCATGGCGCGCTTCGGCGAGCACATTGCCGGGCGAGTCGGGCCACACGAGCGGGGCGCCGTCGGCCAGCGCGGCCTCGAGGTCGGCCACCACGGGCAGCGGCTCCCAGTCGACGGCCACGCGGTCGGCGGCGCGGCGGGCCAGATCGGGCGAACTCGCCACCACCAGCGCCACCGCTTCGCCCACAAAGCGCACGACCTCGTGCGCCAGCGCGCGCCGCGGCGGCGCGGTGGCGGTGCTGCCGTCGGGCCGCTTGAAACTGGGCGGAAAGCCGAGAGGCTTGACGCCCGCCGCCACGAGTTCGGACCCGGTGTGCACAGCCCACACGCCGGGCAGCGCCAGCGCCTCGGTGGCGTCGATGCCCAGCACACGGGCGTGGGCGTGTGGGCTGCGCACGAAGGCGGCGAATGCCTGGCCGGGCATCACCAGGTCGTCGGTGAAGCGGCCTTCGCCGCGCAGCAATGTCGGGTCTTCGATGCGGCGCATCGTCTGGCCGCTGCCGAAGCGCAGCGTGCCGAGGTCGGAGCCGAGCTCGGTGAGTGAGGTGGGGGCGTTCATCGGGAATCCTGTCGCGGGGCAGCGGGCATCGTATCGGGCCCGTCGGGCCGGCGCCCGGCCGGCAGCGACAAGGCCACTGCATCGTGCCGCCGCGCCAGCCCCGCGTACACCAGCGCACCGGCCGCCAGGCTGGCCCACCAGGGCACGCCGAGCAGCTGCACCGGCCAAGCCAGCGCGGCGGCCAGCACCGGGGCCAGCGCCAGCGGCGCCAGGCTGGGCTGGCCGTGCAGGCGGCGCAGCTGGTGCTGCGCCAGCCAGGGCAGCGGCAGGCACAGGGCGGCGCAGGCGGCCGTGTAGTCCAGGCTGCCGGGCGAGCCGGCGGCGCCCACGGCCAGCACCAGCGCGGTGGCCGGCAGCCATGACAGCAGGTACTCGCGGCGCCAGCGTTGTTCAAGGGGGCCGAAGTCGCCCGCTTGCAGCCCTGGCAGCAACACCAGCAGCGCCTGCTCGCGGCGGCGGGCCCAGGCGCGGGCGAGTCGGCCGTGCAGTGCGCTGGCGATCAAGGAGAACGCGCCGACGCACAGACCGAAGCGGCTGAAGTCGGCCATCTCCTGCCACTCGGCGCTGCTGCGCGACGGCAACACGATGGCCAGCGTGAGGCCCAGGCCGCCGAAGAGCAGCAGCGCCGTCCACGCCAGCTCGGCCCACTGGCCGCCGAAGCCCAGGCCCAGGTCCAGACGCGCCGGCAGCGTGGCCGTGGTTCCACGCGCCAGCAGGCGGCGGCGCCACAGGCGGCGCGGCCAGTCGAACACGCGGCTCAACGCATCGAGCAGCGGGCTCGTCGCTACGGGCGGGGTGCCGAGTCCGTCGCGCTGCGCGGCCGCCGCGCGCCGCCAGCGTTCGCCGCGCGCGGCCTGCCAGCGGTGAAGCGAGCCGCCCTGGCCGATGGCGGCGGCGATCAGTGCCATGGCCGCCAGCAGCGCTAGCAGCTGCACCTCGGGCGCGGCATTCGCGGCTTGCTGCGCCCAGGCCCACCAAGGCAGTGAGAGGCCGCCCAGCGCCGGCAGTAGCCACAGCCAGGGCTCGCGTGGCAGCCAGGCCAGCAGGACCACCATCGGCAGCACGAACCAGAGCCAGGGGCGCACGGGGCCGAGCGTGAGCAGGAGCACCGCCACCGCGGCCCCCGTCAGCAGCGCCGCGTGCAGCAGCAGCTGCAGCCGCAGCGCCGTGGCCTGTCCCGGCACCAGCCGCGCCAGCGCCGGCCGGTTCTGCTGGTGCAGGCCATCGACGACCAACCACCCATGCCAGGCCAGCCAGACCAGCGCGAGCAGGCCCGCCAACAGCCGCCAGCCCGCCGGCCACACGGCCATCAGGCCCAGCACGGCCAGCGACACGATGCCCGGCCCGATCCAGTGCTGCCACCAGCCCCGGTGCGTGCGGCGCGCCGCCCAAGGCTGGTGCCACACGGCGAGCTGCCGGCCCGCGAAAGCGGCCCGCGCGTTCACGTCAGCACCTCGAACAGGTCCTCCAAGCTGGCGCGTTGCGCCACCAGGCCAGGCGGCAGCGAGCGCTCGTCGACGTGCCGCAGCAGGCGGCGGCCGTCCCGGCGCGCCAGCACCTCCGCACCCTGCAGCGCGGCCAGCAGCGGCTCGGGGCCAGTCACCAGACGCGTCTCATCGATCAGCTCGTCCAGCGGCGCCTGCAGCCCGATGCGCCCGCCCTGCAGGAAGGCCACGTTGAAGGCCACGCGCTCCAGGTCCGACAGGATGTGGGTGCTGAAGACCACCGTCGTGCCGCGGTCGAGCACCTGCTCGACCAGCTCGCGCAGGAAGTCGCGCCGCGCCAGCGGGTCCAGGCTGGCCACGGGTTCGTCCAGCACCAGCAGGTCGGGCTCGTGGGCCAGCGCGCGGATGATCGACAGCCGCTGCTGTTGGCCACCGCTCATGCGGCCGATCTCCACATCGCGCGGCACCGCCCAGCGCTGTACTAACGACTCGACCTTGGCGGCGTTCCAGCGCGGGTAGAAGCTGCGGAAGTAGGCCAGCAACTCGTCGGCGCGCAGGTCTTCGAACAGGTCGCTGGCCTGCGGCACGTAGCCGATGCGCGCCCGTGTGGCGTCGTCCAGGCGCGTGGCCGGCTGGCCGAACAGCTGCACCGTGCCGGCCTGGGCGTCACGCAGGCCGAGCAGGGCTTCGAGCAGCGTGGTCTTGCCGGCGCCGTTGCGGCCCAAGAGGCCGATGACCTGGCCGGGGTGCATCTGCCAGTCCAGGCCCTGCAGCACCGGGCGGCCGCGGTAGCCGAGCTGCAGGCCGGTGATCTGCACGCTGGCGGCCGGCTCGGCCGCGGTGGCCCGCAGGCCGAGGCCGGTGCTGGCCGAAGAAGCGGGCGAAGTGGGCAAAGAGGGCGGGGCGGCGTTCATCGGGCGGCTCCACGGTCGGGGGCGTCGAGAAGGCGCTCGAAGAGTTCGAGCGCGCGGGTCTTGGAGATGCCCAGGTCCTGGGCTTCGGCGGCGGCGCGCTGCAGCGTCGGGCGCAGCTGCTCGATGCGGTCGCGCGCCGCAGCGGGCCGATCGTGGCCGGCGGCGATGCGCATGGCCAGTCCACGGCGGCGTTCGAGCAGGCCTTCAGCCTCGAGCAGGCCGTAGGCCTTGGAGATGGTCATCGGGTGCACCGCCAGCTGCAGCGCCAGCTCGCGCACCGAGGGCAGCTCCTGGCCGGCTTGCCACTGGCCGGCGGCCACCCGCCGCCGCAGCTGGTCCATCAGCTGGCGGTAGATGGGCTCGGCCGAGCCGGTGTTGATCTGGAACTGGATCGGGGTGTCCACGTAAGGGATCGCCGAGAGCTGGGGTGGTCAGGTGAACTAGTGTACTGGTGCAGTAGTACACCATGGGCGCGGAGCGGCGTCAAGCCGGGCCGCCGTCCGCCGTCCGCTATTGCGCGCAGGAGCGGAAGCCGCTGCAGTGCCGGTCGTCGGCCGGGTCGGCAAAGCGCCGGGCGCCGGCATGGCGCCAGCGCGGCAGCGTGGCCCACGAGGCGCCGCACAGCACGCCCAGGCCGGGCCGGGGCACGTCGAGCAGGGCCGCCGGCGCAGGCGCCTCGGCTGCGGCGCCGAAGTTGCGCGCGCGGCCGGCCACCCACTCGTGCACGTCGCCCCAGGCAAAGCCCAGCCGCGGCAAGGTGGCGGCGGCCAGGGCCCATTCGGGCTCCAGCGGCAGGCGGCGACCGGCCCAGCGGCACCAGGCCTCGGCCTCGTGCCGCGTGACGTGTGCGGCGGCCTGCTGCTGTGGCGCCTTCTCCAGCCGCACGCGCGCGCCATGGCCGCGCTGCACCACCACGCCGCTGGTGATCTGCTCGACGAAGGCCGGCGCGCGGTGGCCACCCGCGTCGCGCCATCGGCGGCCGGCGCTGCTCCAGAGCGCGTCGTCGTAGCCGCCGTCTTCGGCGAACTCGGCAAAGCGCGCCCAGTTCACCGGCTGCGCGTCGATCTCGAAGGCCGGCACCGCCACCTCCTCGAAGCCGCGTTCGGCCTCGGGTACGTAGCCGCTCTCGCCACCGGCCGCCGCGGGCTGCCCCAGCACCCAGCGCCGGGCCGGCACGAGCAGCGGGGCTCGATCGGGCCGCGGCGGTGGTGCGCCCTCGCGCAGCGTTTCGCGCAGCGATTCCACGAGGCGGTCTTCGTGGCGCAGCGCCTGGCGGAAGAGGTAGAGGCCGGTGCCGGTCTCGGCGGCGGTGGCCAGCAGGTCGAGCGTCAGCTCCAGCGTGGCAGCCAGGTAGCGGCGCAGCTCGTCCAGCGAGGGCTGGTCGGCGCCGGCCATCCAGTCGTCCAGGCGCGGCTCCAGGCTGGGCAGGCGGGGCAGGTCGGCGGCTGCAGCGGGGCCCCGGGCGCGCTGCACGTTGCGCCCGATCCACCACTCCGGCCAGGCACCGGCGGCCAGCACGCGGCGGCGCAATTCCGCGTCGGCCGCATCTTCGAGCCGGGGCAGCAGCGCCAGCAGCAGGTTGCGCGTGTCCATCAGTGCCAGGCCCAGCAGCTCGCGGCCGGCGTGGCGCAGGGCCAGCGGGTCGTCGAGTGCGGTACTCCGGGCCAGGGCCACGGCCACGTGCTCAGGCTATGGGTGCGGGCCGGGGTTGCGGCTTACTCGCCGACCAGACCGTTGCGGATGGCGTACACCGTCAGCTCCGCGTTGTTGCCCAGAGCCAGCTTCTCGAGCACGCGGGCGCGGTACACCGACACCGTCTTCGGGCTCAGCATCAGCTCGGCCGCGATGTCGGCCAAGCGCTTGCCGCTGGCGATCATGACCAGCGTCTGCAACTCGCGATCAGACAGCTTGGTGTGCGCGGCCTCGGTGGAGGGTGCGGTGAGGCTTTCGACCAGCATCTGCGCGATCTCGGGCGTCACGTACTTGCGGCCCTGGGCCACGGTGCGCACGGCCTGCACCAGGTTCTGCGGGTCGCCGCCCTTGTTGACGTAGCCGTAGGCCCCGGCGCGCAGTGCGCGGATGGCGTACTGGTCTTCGGGGTACATGCTGACCACCAGCACCTTGACGGGCGAGCCTTCGTCCTTCAGCACATGCAGCGCATCCAGGCC
Source organism: Rubrivivax sp. (assembly GCA_044345715.1). Classification (GTDB taxonomy): domain Bacteria; phylum Pseudomonadota; class Gammaproteobacteria; order Burkholderiales; family Burkholderiaceae_C; genus Rubrivivax. The sequence goes on along the minus strand of JBIJAP010000020.1, from coordinate 5,122 downwards.
GCTGCGGCCGGGCAGGTTGATGTCGAGCACCAGCACGTCGCACGGCACCGTGCAGCCGCTGCCGGGCTGGGTGCGGTCGCGCATCAGTGAGCGCAGCTCGCCGTAGTCGCCGACCTCGCCGACGACTCGGATGTCCGGCGCATCGGACAGCGTGTCGCGGATGCCGCGGCGGATGAGCGCGTGGTCGTCGCAGAGGATAACGTCGATCATGCAGTGTGCTCCATGGCGCGGTAGCGGCGCAGAGCCAAGCTTGGGATGGTGCCGGCAGCCTCGGTTCGCACGGAGCCTGCCGAAGTGCCTGCGAGGGGCTTCGACAGGCTCAGCCCGAACGAGGTGGTGCGGGGAACCTCTGTTCGCACTGAGCTTGTCGAAGTGCCCGCGAGGGGCTTCGACTGGCTTGGGCTGAGCGGCATGGCGTGGCTCCTCGGGCGGGCCCGTGGGCCGGGGACGTTCAGTACGTGGTCCATTCGGCCTCCTCGGCGTCTTCGGCGCTGCGGGGGCGCAAGGGCATCTCGACGGCATCCAGCGGCACCGACAGGATCAGCGACGTGCCCTGCCCGCCGCGGCTGGACAGGTCGATCCAGCCGCCGACCGTGGCCGCGCGCTCGCGCAGGCCGCGGATGCCGAAGCTGCTGGCCTTGGCCAGGTCGGCGCTGGCCAGGCCTCGGCCGTTGTCCGACACCTCCAGGCTGAGCACGCCGCCCGAGATGGCCAGGTCCACCACCACCAGTGTCGCCCCGGCGTGCTTTCCGACGTTGGTGAGCGCTTCCTGCGCCGTGCGGTAGGCCGCCAGCGGCACGCCGGCGGGCAGGTTCTGCAAAGCCGGCAGCGCGCTGTCGGGCAGGCGCAGCAGGCAGGTGATGCCGGTGCGGCCTTCGAAGCGCTGTGTCAGCCACTGCAGCGCCGCCACCAGGCCCTGTTCGAGGATCGCCGGCCGCAGGTTCTGCATGATGCGCTGGCTGGCCTCGATGGCCTGCGTCACTGTGTCGAGCGCCGCGCTGGCGCGCTGGGCGATGCGGGGGTCGGCCGTGTGGCGGCGGATCCAGTCGAGCTCGAACTTCAGTGCCGTGAGCGTGCCGCCGACGTCGTCGTGGATCTCGCGGGCTATTGCCGAGCGTTCGGCCTCGACGCTGGTCTGCAGGTGCCCCGCCAGCTCCGACAGCTGCCGGCGCGATTCGGCCAGGTCGCGGTCGGCGCTCTGGCGGGCGCGGTGGGTGGCAGCGGTGGCCAGCGCGCTCTCCGCCGCCACGGCCAGACGCGACAGGTTGTTCTTCAGCAGGTAGTCGCTGGCGCCGTTGCGCATGGCCTCCACCGCCGTGTCTTCGCCGATCTGGCCCGACACCAGGATGAAGGGCACCGGCCCGTTGCCGCTCTTGGCCTCGTACTCGCGCAGCAGGCGCAGTGCGTCCAGGCCCGAAAAACCCGGCAGGTGGTAGTCGGAGATCACGAGATCCCAGGCTTGGGCCAGCGCGGCCTCGAACTGCGGCTGCGTGTCCACCCGCTGAACCTGCAGCACGAGGCCGCCGCGTTGGAGGTGAGCGATCACCAACTCGTGATCGAGCTCCTCGTCTTCAAGGTGCAGCAGCCGGATGGGTGTGGGCATCCGTCCAGTATCTCAAAGCCGCCGCCGACCGGGACTTGTGGCCAGCGTGAGCGAAGTGCGGCGAGATTTCTGCCGTCTTCCCCTCAATGTTGGTCGGGGTGATGCCGAAAAATGCCCTGCAACACGCGCTCTCGGGTGTCGGCACGCATCGGCGGGCCACGGCCGGGGAGTGAACAGCCACCACGGAGATCGGATGCTCGCCCAGGACAACAGCTCAGCGTCAGCCGCTGCCGGCATGCCGCCGCCCGTGCCGATAGATGCCAACGGTGTCGATCTGCTGGCCGCCGCCGACTTGCAGGACCACCTGATGGTGGCCCACAACGATCTCGAGCGATTGCAGCGGCTGCTCACCGATGCCTGCGATCAGCTGATGGGCCATTTCTATGGCGCCAGCGGCGAACTGCGCACGATGCTGCACACCGCGGTGCAGACGGAGGGCGACACGCCGCAGCTGCACAAGGCCATGGAACACATGGCCGGGGCCATCACGGCCATGCAGTTCCAGGACATGGCGTCGCAGCTGGTGGCGCACACCACCCGGCGGCTGCGCAACTGTGCCGACCGGCTGGCCGCACAGACCATGGGCGACGACGAGGACGGCGTGGCCGTCATCGAGGAGCCGCCTCTCAGGCCGAACCCAGTCACCCAGGACGAGATGGACGCCGGCAGCGTCGAGCTCTTCTGACGCCGCCCCCACCGCCCGCGCCACCCGCCCAGCAGGCCCACGAACCGATTTATCCCGGAGCTTCCCCATGCATTCGATCCTCGCCGTAGACGACAGCGCCTCCATGCGCCAGATGGTGTCGTTCACCCTCAAGAACGCCGGCTTCAACGTCGTCGAGGCCGTCGACGGTCAGGACGCGTTCGAAAAGGCCAACAGCCGCGACTTCAACCTCGTGCTGACGGACCAGAACATGCCGCGCATGGACGGCATCAGCCTGACCAAGAAGCTGCGCGAGAACCCCAAGTTCAAGAGCACGCCTATCCTGATCCTCACCACCGAGAGCTCCGACCAGATGAAGCAGGCGGGCCGCTCGGCCGGTGCCACCGGCTGGCTGGTCAAGCCCTTTGACCCGGCCAAGCTGGTCGAGGTCATCGGCAAGGTGATCCGCTGATCCCCCGCACTGCGAACAACTTGCCAGGAGTCCCGCGATGGGCGACATGACCAGCGAAGGCGGCCACCTCTCGGCCGGCATCGATCTCAGCCAGTTCTACCAGGTCTTCTTCGAAGAGGCTGGTGAGAACCTGGAGAGCATGGAGCAGATGCTCCTCAACCTCGACATCGGCAACCCCGACGACGAGCAGCTCAACGCGATCTTCCGTTGCGCGCACTCCGTCAAGGGCGGCGCCGCCACCTTCGGCTTTGCCGACGTGGCCGAGCTGACGCACCAGATGGAGACGCTGCTGGACAAGCTGCGCCGCCACGAGTTGACGATCACGGCGGCGATGGTCGACGTGCTGCTGGCCAGCGGCGACGCGCTGAAGGCGCAGCTCGCACGCCACCAGGGCAACGGCGGCGATGTCGTCGATACCGCCGATCTGCTGGCCACCATCCGTGAGCAGGCCGAAGGCGGCGTGGCTCCCCCCTTGGCGCCTGCCGCGCCGACGCCCGCGGCCGTGACGGCAGTTGCACCGGCCCCTGCTGCAGTTGCCGCTGCGGCACCGGTCAGCACGCGCGCGCTCGAGCTGCGCGTCGGGCCGCTGCCCGATCCTTCGGCGGCTGACAACCTGGTCGACCTGTTCAAGGAAATCACCAACCTCGGCACCATCGAGCCGCTGGACGCCGGGCGCGACGCCGACGGCGTGCGCCGCTTCAAGGTGGTGACGAGCAGCAGCGACAACGATCTGATCGATCTCTTCGGCTTCCACGTCGCCCGCGAGCACGTGCAGCTGCTGCCGCTGACGGCGGGCTACGGCTTCCACGAGGGTGCGCCTGGCGCACCGGTCGAGACGCCGAAGTCCGACCCCGGCTACGGCTTCTTCGACAACGCGCCCGGCGCACCGGACCGGGCCGCCGGCGCCGCGGCCGTCTCCACGTCCGCCACCGAGGCCGCGGCACCGGCCGCCGCGCCGAAGCCGGCCGCGTCGAAAGCCGAGCCCAAGGCCGCGGCTTCGCCCGAATCGAGCACGCTGCGCGTCAGCGTCGAGAAGGTCGACCAACTGATCAACCTGGTCGGCGAGCTCGTCATCACGCAGGCCATGCTGGCGCAGAACGGCAAGGACATCGACGCCTCGCAGTACCAGCAGATGTCCAGCGGCCTGGCCGACCTGGAGCGCAACACCCGCGATCTTCAGGAAGCGGTGATGTCGATCCGCATGATTCCGATGTCGCTGGTGTTCAACCGCTTCCCTCGCATGCTTCGCGACCTGGCCAGCAAGCTCGGCAAGAAGGTCGAGCTGATGCAGGTGGGCGAGGCCACCGAGCTCGACAAGGGCCTGGTGGAGAAGATCACCGACCCGCTGACCCACCTCGTGCGCAACAGCTGCGACCACGGCATTGAGATGCCGGCCGAGCGCATTGCCAAGGGCAAGCCCGAGCACGGCACCATCACGCTGATCGCCGGCCACCAGGGCGGCAGCATCGTCATCGAGGTGCGCGACGACGGCAAAGGCCTGAACCGCGAGAAGCTGCTGAAGAAGGCCCGCGAGCGCGGCCTGGATGTGTCGGACGCGATGACCGACGCCGAGGTCTACGCGCTGATCTTCGCGCCCGGCTTCAGCACCGCCGACCAGGTGACCGACGTCTCCGGCCGCGGCGTCGGCATGGACGTGGTCAAGAAGAACATCACCTCGCTGGGGGGCACGGTGGAGATCGACTCCGCCGAGGGCTACGGCATGACGGTGCGTGTGCGCCTGCCGCTGACGCTGGCCATCATGGACGGCATGAGCGTGGGCGTGGGTGAAGAGGTCTACATCCTGCCGCTGAACAGCGTGGTCGAGTCGTTCCAGGTCCAGCCGGGCATGGTCAAGACCATCGGCGGCTCCGGCCGCGTGGTCGAGGTGCGCGACGAGTACATGCCGGTGCTCGACCTGGAGAAGGTCTTCGAGGTGCCGCGCTTCGACTTCGACCGCAGCACCAACATCATGGTCGTGGTCGAGGCCGAGGGGGGCCGAGTGGCCCTGCTGGTGGACGAACTGCTCGGCCAGCAGCAGGTGGTGGTGAAGAACCTCGAGAGCAACTACCGCAAGGTCGACGATGTCTCGGGCGCCACCATCATGGGCGACGGCCGTGTCGCGCTGATCCTGGACATCGGCGCGCTGATCCGCCGCGGTCGCCACTGAACCCCAAGACTCGCGAGACCGGGCCATGCTGCAAGCCGTTGCCGCGCTGATGAGGCGCTTATCCATCCGCACCCGCATGCGCGGGGCGATCGCGATGGTGCTGGTCCTGTTCGCCATCGTCGGCCTGGTCGGCGTGGCGGGTGGCCTGCGCCTGAAGGCGCTGAACACCGAGTTCATGGAGCACTCGACGCACGAGACGGCCACCCTGGCCGCCGTGCGCCACGAACTGGCGCAGGT
>JBIJAP010000296.1:0-4878 GCA_044345715.1 Rubrivivax sp. | reverse complement strand
TGTCGCCGCCGGCCTCTGCTGCCGGCAAGGCGCCAGAGGGCTCGGCAGGCAGGCTGCTCACGGCACGCGCCCCTGGACTCAGCTCAGCCCGCGCCGCCCGCGCCCGGGGGCCGCCAGCTGAAGCCGGCACCCTGGCCCTGCGTCATCTGGCTCACGGCCAGCACGGCCTGGGTGCGTGTGCTCACGCCCAGGGCTCGCAACACGGCGGCCACATGGTCCTTGACGGTCTCGACGCTCAGGTTGAGCTGGCGTGCGATCAGCTTGTTCGGCAGGCCCTGCAGCAGCAGCGACAGCACCTCGGCCTGGCGGGGGGTGAGGCCGATGTCCTTCATGCTGGGCACCTTCTGGTGCGGCTCGGCGCGCGCGTCGGCCCCCAGCGGAGCCGCCGCGGCGTCGACGGCCCCGGAGCCGGCCGCGCGGCCGCCCATGCCCGCGCCCACGCCGAAGGGCAGGCCCAGCATCTGCGGCGGCACGTACATCGAGCCCGTCATCACGAGCTTCAGCGCATGCTGCAGCTCGGCATGGCTGCTCTTCTTGGGCACGAAGCCCATGGCGCCGCCGTCGATGGCGCGGATGACGTCGCTGGTGCGGTCGGAGGCCGACACCACCACCACCGGCACCGCCGGGTAGGTGCTGCGGAACTCGGCCAGCACGTCGAAGCCGTCGGCATCGCCCAGCGCCAGGTCGAGCAGCACGAGGTCGAAATCGGCCTGGTTGCGCAGCGCCTCCCGCGCCCCCGCGGCGCTGTCGACGCCCACCACCGTGGTGTCGTGGCCCACGCTCTGGATGACCGCCTGCAGTGCCGAGAGCACCAGCGGATGATCGTCGACCAGCAACACCTTCATGGCTTCTCCTGCTGAACCGGAACCGCGGCATTGTGGGCGGCCGACTTCACGGCACCGGGGCCCACCTTCGGGGGAGTGCTTTCCGCTTCTCAGACGTAGCGGCGCGACACCGTCTCGGCCACACAGGCCGGTTTCGGCGCGCCTTCGAGCTCGATCGTGGCCTCCACCGTCATCTGCGCGCCGTAGCGGGGCGCGTCCTTCAGCGGCTCGAATGCGAGCAGCTTGAAGTGCGCCCGTACCCGGCGCCCCGCCGGCACTGGGGTGACGAAACGCACGCGGTTGAGGCCGTAGTTGACGCCCATCGTCACGTCGGCAATGGCAAATCCGCTGTCGAACAACATCGGCAGCAGGCTCAGCGTGAGAAAGCCGTGGGCGATGGGCGCGCCGAAGGGGCCGGCCTGGGCGCGCACGGGGTCGACGTGGATCCACTGGTGGTCGCCCGTCGCGGCGGCGAAGGCGTTGATGCGCGCCTGGTCGACGAGCACCCAGTCGCTGGTGCCCAGGGGCTGGCCGACCTTGTCGGCGAGTTCGGCGAGGGTGGCGTAGGTGGTGGCCATGGTGCTGCGACCTTCGTTCAGGCGCCGAGCCAGGCCGACAAGGGCTGCCACTGCTCAAGATCGCGCTCCACGCGGCTGGGCGCCACGTCGAACAGCGTGAGCCCGTGCGCCGCCAGCTGCACGTAGTTCTGGGTGTCGCGCAGCCAGCCCACCACCGGCACGGGCAGCGTGCCGAGGTAGGTTTGCAGCTGCTCGTTGGAGCGCGTGTGCTCGCGCACCCGCATGCCCACCAGGCCCAGCTTCACCTCGTGGCCGCGGCGGTGCTTGCGCAGTTCCTGCACGAAGGCATGGGTGGCCTGGATGTCGAAGAGGCTGGCCTGCAGCGGCACCAGCATTTGGTCGGCGATCTTCATCACCGCGTCCAGGCGCTTGCCGTGCAGGCCGGCGGGCGTGTCGAGCACAACGTGCGTGGTGCCCTTGGGCGGGCGCACGATGTCGTCGGCCGCCAGGTCCCAGCCCTCGATGGGCCGCGCCGCCGCTGGCCGCAGCTGGAGCCACTGGCGCGACGACAGCTGGCGGTCGACATCGCCCAGCATCACGCGGTGCCCGGCACGGGCCAGGCAGCCCGCGACGTTGATGGCCAGCGTGCTCTTGCCCACCCCTCCCTTGGGGTTGGCGACCACGATCACCGGCATGGCGGCCTCCTCGCTTCTTGTCGGTGGGGTATGGTAGCGAGGCCTTGGACCGCATCCTCGCCCCCGTTCTCGTTATTGCCGCCCACCCCCAGCTCGGGCACTCCCGGGTCACCCGCGCCCTCATGGAGGCGGCGGCGCGGCTGCCGGCGGCGCAGGTGGAGGTGCGCGACCTGTACGCGCTCTACCCCGATTACCTGATCGACGTCGCCACCGAGCAGCAACATCTGGCAGCGGCCGAACTGGTGGTGTGGCTGCACCCGGTGCACTGGTACTCGATGCCGCCGCTGCTGAAGCTGTGGCTCGACGAGGTCTTCGCCTTCGGCTGGGCGTACGGGCCCGGGGGGCGGGCGCTGGAGGGCAAGGCGCTGTGGCTGGCGGCGTCCACCGGCGGGCCGGCCTCCAGCTACCGGCCCGATGGCTACAACCGCTACTTCTTCGACGCCTTCCTGCACCCCTGCGAGCAGACGGCCGCGCTGACCCGCATGCGCTGGCTGCCGCCGCTGGTGCTGCACGGCGCGCACCAGGCGGGTGGTGATGAGATCGCGGCACACGCCGAGCTGTTTGCGGCGCGCCTGGCCGCCTGGCCCGACGCCGCGGGCTGGCCCGAGCTCGCCGACGACGAGCCGGCGCCGCCCTGCGAAGTGCCGGCCGACGCGCGGCCCGCCGCCGGGGCCGGCTGAGCACGCATGGACGCCGGCTCGTCATCGTCCTGGCTGCAGAACAGCCTCGTCTTCCTGGGCGCCGCGGTGGTGGCCGTGCCGCTGGCGCGCCTGCTCGGTCTGAGCTCGGTCATCGGCTACCTGGCGGCCGGCATCCTGATCGGCCCTGGCGTGCTGAAGCTGGTGTCCGACCCCACCGACATCCTGCACTTCGCCGAGTTCGGTGTCGTGCTGATGCTGTTCCTGGTGGGCCTGGAGCTCGAGCCCAGGCGGCTGTGGTCGCTGCGGCGACCCATCTTTGGTTGGGGCAGCGTGCAGCTGCTGGGCTCGACCGTGTTGATCGCCGCAGTGGCGCTGGCCGCGGGTCTGAGCTGGCAGCTGGCGCTGGTGGCGGGCCTGGCCTTGTCGCAGAGCTCGACGGCCATTGCCCTGTCGACCCTGGCCGAACGCAACCTGATGCCCACCAGCGGCGGGCGCAGCATCCTGAGCGTGGCGCTGTTCCAAGACCTGGGCGGCATCGTCGTCATCACGCTGCTGCCCTTGCTGGCGGTGCAGCAGGCGGTGGCCAACGGCGGCAGCGGTTGGCTCACCGCCGCCAAGGCGATGGCGATGGTGCTGGCCATCATCTTCGGCGGCCGGCTGCTGCTGCGGCCGGCGCTGCGCTGGATCGCTCGCAGCGGCACGCCCGAGATCTTCACTGCCGCCAGCCTGCTGCTGGTGGTGGCCACCGCGTCGCTGATGCAGGCGGTGGGCCTGTCGATGGCGCTCGGCGCCTTCCTCGCCGGCGTGCTGCTGGCCGAAAGCGAATACCGACGCCAGCTTGAGACCGACCTCGAGCCGTTCAAGGGGCTGCTGCTGGGCCTGTTCTTCATCGCCGTGGGCATGAGCATCGACTTCGCCGTCGTCATGGCGCACCCGGGCTGGATGGCCGTCGTCGTGCTGGGCTTCGTGCTGCTGAAGGCGCTGCTGCTGGTGGCCATGGCGCGTGCGATGGGCATCCCGCTGGCCGAGCGGCCGGTGTTCGTGGTCATGCTGGCGCAGGGCGGCGAGTTCGGCTTCGTCGTGCTGCAGGCCGCCGGCGGCGCGGCGCTGGTGCCGGCTTCGGAGTCGAGCTTCCTGCTCGCCGCGATCGCCATCTCGATGCTGCTCACGCCGCTGGTGATGGTGTGGGTGGACCGCGTGCTCGCGCCGCGGCTGGCGGCACGGGCTCGCGCGGCCTCGCCCGCGATGGACGAGATCGCCGAGGAACAGACGGCGCCGATCCTCATCCTCGGCTTCGGCCGCTACGGGCAGATCGTGGCGCGGCTCATCAACGCCGAAGGGCTGGCGGCCACGGTGCTGGACCACGACGCCGAGCAGGTGGCCAGCGTGCGCAAGTTCGGCTGGCCGGCCTTCTACGGCGACGCCACGCGCCTGGACCTGCTGCGCGTGGCCGGCGCCGGCCACGCCCGCGTGATCGTCGTGGCCATCGACGACGTCGAGCAGAGCCTGGCCGCCGTCGACCTGATCCAGGAGCACTTTCCGCAGGCCACGCTGGTGGCGCGGGCGCGCAACACGTCGCACTGGTTCGGGCTGCGCGCACGCGGGGTGGCGCACATCGAGCGCGAGACGCTCGACTCGGCGCTGATGAGCGGCCGCAGCGTGCTCGAGCTGATGGGCTGGGAGCCGCACACCGCGCGCAACCAGGCGCTGCGCTTTCGCCGCCATAACATCGAACTGCTGCACGAGATGGCCGCGCACCGCGGTGACGAGAAGGCGCTGATCGCGGTGGCCAAGCAGGGCCGCGAGCAGCTGGAGCAACTTTGGGCGCGCGAACGCGCGCAACGGCGCGCCCGCAAGGCGCAGCGCGGCGAGGGCTTCGCCTCGCCCAAGGAGAGAAGCGATGACTAAGCACTGGGCCTGGCGCCGCACCGCGACATGGATCGTCGCATCGGTGATCTCACTGCTCGCCGCGGGCCTGGCTGCGGCCTTCACGGCTGGCACGCACGAGTTGCGGCTCACACATGCCGGCCAGGAGCGGCGTGCGCTGGTGCACGTGCCGGCCCGCACCCTGGGTGCGCCGGCGCCGCTGGTGCTGGCGCTGCACGGCGGGGGTGGGCATGCCGAGTTCATGGCCGACGATGGGCGCTACGGCCTCATTTCGGCCGCCGAGCGTGACGGTTATGTCGTCGCCTTCCCCAAC
>JBIJAP010000019.1:0-17249 GCA_044345715.1 Rubrivivax sp. | reverse complement strand
CAGAAGAACCTCAAGCCGCTGGGTCGCTTCCTCGGTTTTGCGGTGGCCGGCTGCGAGCCCGACGAAATGGGCATCGGCCCCGTCTTCGCCGTGCCCAAGGTGCTGGCGAGACTGGGCCTCAAAGTGAGCGACATCGACCTCTGGGAGCTGAACGAGGCCTTCGCGGTGCAGGTGCTGTACTGCGCCGACAAGCTGGGCATCCCGATGGACCGGCTCAACGTCAACGGTGGCGCCATCGCGCTGGGCCATCCCTATGGCGTGAGCGGCCAGCGCCTCACCGGCCACGCGCTCATCGAAGGCAAGCGCCGCGGCGCCAAGCGCGTGTGCGTGACGATGTGCATCGGCGGCGGCATGGGTGCGGCCGGCATCTTCGAGGTGCTCTGACAGGCACCTGTCCGATGGACGCCCTGCGCACGCCCGACGACCGTTTCGCCAGCCTGCCGGGCCACGCCTTCACGCCGCACTACCGCGTGTGGCAGGGCCTGCGCGTGCATCACCTCGACGAAGGCCCGGCCGATGCGCCCGTGACGGCCTTGTGCTTGCACGGCAACCCGGCCTGGAGCTACCTGTACCGGCACATGGTTCCGGTGTTCACGCAGGCCGGGCTGCGCGTGGTGGCGCCGGACCTCGTCGGCTTCGGCCGCTCCGACAAGCCCGCCGATGAAGCCTGGCATGGCTTCGATGTGCATCGGCAGATGCTGCTCGACCTGGTCGAGCAGCTCGATCTGCGCAACGTGATGCTGGTGTGCCAGGACTGGGGCGGCATCCTCGGCCTCACGCTGCCGATGGCCGCTCCCGAGCGCTGGACGCGGCTGCTGGTGATGAACACCACGCTGGCCACGGGCGAGCTGAGCGAGGGCTTCCGTCAGTGGCGCAGTTATGCCAACACCCAGCCCGATCTCGCCGTGGGCCGGCTGCTGCGCCGCGGCCGCCCCGAGCTCAGCGAGGCCGAGGCCGCGGCCTACGACGCGCCGTTCCCCGACGCCCGCTACAAGGCCGCCCTGCGTGCCTTCCCGAACCTGGTGCCCGACGGCCCGCAGACCCCAGGTGCCGCCCTCGCGCGCGAGGCCCGCAGCTTTTGGCGCGAGCGCTGGCAAGGCCAGAGCTTCATGGCCGTAGGCGCACGCGACCCGGTGCTAGGCCCCGAGGTGATGGCGGCGCTGCGCGCCGACATCCGCGGCTGCCCACCGCCGCTGGTGCTGCCCGAGGCCGGGCACTTCGTGCAGGAGTGGGGCGCGCCGGTGGCTCGCGCCGCGCTCGCGCACTTCGGCCTCGCCTGAGCCTCGAACGCCCCTCATGAAGACGCTCGCCGAACTGCGCCGCTTCTTCGATGCATCGCCCTTTCTGCGCGAACTGGGTGTGCAGCCGCTGGCCGCCGCTGAGGGGCGGGTGACGTCGGTGCTGCCGGTGTCGACGCGTCTGCACCAGCACACCGGCCAGGTGCATGCCGGCGCCATGGCCACGCTGGCCGACCACAGCATGGGCACCGCGGCGCAGACCCTGGCCCCCGAGGGCCACTGGGCGCTGACCGCCGAGTTGAAGACCAGTCAGCTGCGCCCCGGCCGCGGCGAGCGCCTGGTGTGCGAGGCCTGGGTCGTGAAGGCCGGCCGGCGCCTGAGCTTCACCGAGGCCGAGGTGTGGGCTGAGCAGGCCGACGGCCGCCGCGTGCTTGTGATGAAGGCCTCGGCCACGATGGCCCTGGTGCCGCAAGACGCACCCGGGCCGCACGACACTGAGACCCCATGAGACCCACACTCGACTTCCTGCTGCACCACTGGATCGGCGTCGAGCAGCTGCTCGATCGCCCGCGCTTCGCCGATCACACGCGCGAGACCTTCGACGCCGTGCTCGACACCTGCGAGCGCATCGCGCGCGAGAAGTTCGCGCCCTTCAATCGGTTGGCCGACACGCAGGAGCCCCACTTCGATGGCGAACGCGTGCACCTGCCCGAGGCCACGCACGCGGCGATGCAGGCCTACGTCGAAAGCGGCATGCTCGCCGCCGCGCAGGCCTACGACATTGGTGGCATGCAGCTGCCCTGCGTGGTGGAGATGGCGGCCAACGCCTTCTTCAGCAAGGCCAGCGTCGCCATGGGCGGCTACGCCATGCTCACCAGCGGCAATGCCAACCTGCTGATGGCGCATGGCACACCCACGCAGCGCGAGGTGTTCGCTCGAGCAGAGTTCGCCGGCCGCTGGTTCGGCACCATGTGCCTGAGCGAGCCGCAGGCGGGCTCGTCGCTCTCCGACGTGGCCACGCGCGCCGTGCCCGACGGCGAAGGCGCCGAGAGCGATCCGCTCGGCCCGCGATACCGGTTGCGCGGCAACAAGATGTGGATCAGCGGCGGCGAGCACGAGCTCACCGAGAACATCGTGCACCTGGTGCTGGCGAAGATCCCTCAGGACGACGGCACGCTGCTGCCGGGCACGCGCGGCATCTCGCTCTTCATCGTGCCCAAGAAGCTGGTCGATGCCCAAGGGCGCTTGACGGGCGAACGCAACGACGTCGCCCTCGCCGGCCTGAACCACAAGCTCGGCTACCGCGGCACCACGAACACGCTGCTGAACTTTGGCGAAGGCAAGTTCCCGGTGCGGGGCGAGCCCGGTGCCGTGGGCTACCTGGTCGGCCGGCCCGGCGAAGGCCTGCGCTGCATGTTCCACATGATGAACGAGGCGCGCATCGGCGTCGGCCTCGGCGCCGTGATGCTGGGGTATGCCGGCTACGAGGCCAGCCTCGACTACGCCCGCCAGCGCGCCCAGGGCCGGCCCATTACCGGCGCGGGCAAGGACGCCTCGCAGCCGCCGGTGCCCCTGGTGCAGCACGCCGACGTGCGCCGCATGCTGCTGGCGCAGAAGGCCTATGTCGAAGGCGGCCTGGCGCTGGCGCTGTACTGCGCGCGCCTGGTGGACGAGCAGCACACCGGTGACGAGGCCGCGGCCGCCGAAGCGGCGCTGCTGCTGGAGATGCTCACGCCCATCGCCAAGAGCTGGCCCAGCGAGTGGTGCCTGGAGGCCAACTCGCTGGCCATCCAGGTGCTGGGCGGCTACGGATACACGCGCGACTTTCCGGTGGAGCAGTACTGGCGTGACAACCGCCTGAACATGATCCACGAGGGCACGCACGGCATCCAGGCGCTCGACCTGCTCGGCCGCAAGGTGGTGATGAACGGCGGCGCGGGCCTGAAGCTGCTGGCCACGCGCATCGGCGCCACGATCGAACGCGCGGGTCATGTCGAGGGCCTGGCCGAGCCGGCCAACCGCCTGGCCGCTGCGCTGCAGAAGCTGGGCGCGGCCACCAAGAGCGCCTGGGCCACCGGCGTGCCCGAGGAGGCCCTTGCCAACGCCGTGCCCTATCTGCAGGCCTTTGGCCATGTAGTGCTGGCCTGGCTGTGGCTGGATGTGGCGCTGGCCGCGCGCGGCCATGCGCTGCAGCCGGGCAAGGACGCCGCGATGCGCTACTTCTTTGCCCACGAGCTGCCCAAGATCGACGCCTGGCTGGCCGTGGTGGCCGCGCGCGACGACAGCGCCCGCACGATGCGCGACGAGTGGTTCTGAGGGCGCCCGCATCATGAGCAACCGCGGTCTCGAAGCGCTGGTCTGGGTGCTGATCTATGGCGGCCTGCTGCTGCTGGCGCTGGGCGTGTTCGTGCAGCGCCAGGGCGGCAGCTTCGGCTGGGCGCTCATCGGCATAGGGGGTGGGGTGGCGGCCATCGGCGCCGTGCTCATCTTCGTGCGCTCACGCCGCGGCCCCGACCGCTGAGCAACCAAACCCTTCAGGAGACGACCATGGGAACACCGATCAAGGAACTGTTCGACCTCAGCGGCCAGGTGGCCCTCGTCACCGGCGGCTCGCGCGGCCTGGGCCTGCAGATGGCCGAGTCGCTGGGCGAAGCCGGCGCGAAGATCATGCTCACCAGCCGCAAGGCGGCTGACCTCGAAGAGGCCGCCGCCGACCTGGCCGCGCGCGGCATCGACGCGCGCTGGATAGCCGCCGACGCCAGCAAACCCGAGGACGTGCAGCGCGTGGTCAGCGAGACCATGCAGCGCCTGGGCCGCATCGACATCCTCGTCAACAACGCCGGTGCCACCTGGGGCGCCCCGGCCGAGGACTACCCGCTCGAGGCCTGGGACAAGGTGATGAACCTGAACATCCGCAGCCTCTTCATGTTCGCGCAGGAAGTGGGCAAGGCCTGGATGATCCCCAACAAGCGCGGCCGCATCATCAACATCGCCAGCATCGCGGGGCTGGGCGGCAGCATGGACGTGAAGTTCATCGCCTATGGCACCAGCAAGGGCGCGGCGGTGAACTTCACGCGCACGCTGGCGGCGGAGTGGGGCGCGCACGGCATCACCGTCAACGCGCTGGCGCCGGGCTTCTTTCCGAGCAAGATGACGGCCGGCGTGCTGGCCCACTTCGGCGCAGAAAAGCTGGCTCAGGCCGCGCCGCTGAAGCGCCTGGGCGACGACGACGATCTGAAGGGAGCAGTGCTTCTGCTGGCCAGCGCCGCGGGCAAGCACATCACCGGGCAGATCCTGGCGGTGGATGGCGGCGTGAGCTCCTGCCACGGCGGCTGATCGAGCGATGAGCAAGCCGACCGGCAAACTGCCGTTCCCGCTGCGCATCCCCTTCGTCGAGGAGCTGGGTCTGGAGCTCTGGCACTTTGGCGGCGGCAAGGCCGAGCTGCAGGTGGACCTCGCCGAGGCCCATCTCAACAGCTGGGAGGTGGCGCACGGCGGCGTGCTGATGACCATGCTCGACGTGGCCATGGCGCACGCCGCGCGCAGCGCCAACACGGCCGACCCGATGACGGCCCCCGGCGTGGTGACGGTGGAGATGAAGACCAGCTTCATGCGCGCCGCCGAAGGCCGCATCCGCGCTGCCGGCCACCTGCTGCACCGCACCACCACGATGGCTTTCACCGAAGGCCATGTCTACGACGAAGACGGCCACCTCTGCGCCCACGCCACGGGCACCTTCAAGTTCCTGCGCGCGCTGCCCACCAAGGGCCGCCAGTCCAAGGCGCTGCAACACAACACTGACACTGGAGACTCCCCCTCATGAGCACCCATCGCCGCATCGTGCTGGCCGCCCGCCCCACGGGTGAGGCCGCCCTCGAGCACTTCCGCCTCGAAACCACCACCACGCCCGAGGTGCCCGAAGGCCACGTGCGCGTGCAAGTGCACTACCTGAGCCTCGACCCCTACATGCGCATGCGCATGAACGACATGAAGAGCTACGCCGCGCCGGTGGGCATCGGCGAGGTCATGGTGGGTGGCACGGTCGGCGTGGTGGCCGAGTCGCGCCACGAGGGCTTTGCCGCCGGTGATGCCGTCGTGTGCATGGGCGGCTGGCAGGAGCAGGCCGTGCTCGACGCGCGTCTGCCCGGCCTGGTGCGCAAGGTCGATGCGAGCCGCGTGCCGCTGAGCGCGTTTCTCGGCGCCGTGGGCATGCCGGGCGTCACGGCCTGGGTGGGGCTGCAGATGAACGTCGAGCCCAAGGAAGGCGAGACGGTGATCGTCAGCGCCGCCAGTGGCGCCGTGGGCAGCGTGGTGGGTCAGCTGGCCAAGGCCAAGGGCTGCCGCGTCGTGGGCATTGCCGGCGGTGCCGACAAGTGCGCCTACGTCGTCGACGAGCTGGGCTTCGATGCCTGCATCGACCACCGCGCGCACCGCGACGCCAAGTCGCTGGCAGCGGCGATCGATGCCGCGGCGCCCAAGGGCATCGACGGCAACTTCGAGAACGTCGGCGGGATGATCCTCGACGTCATCCTGAGCCGCATGAACGCCTTCGGCCGCGTGGCGCTGTGCGGCATGATTTCCGGCTACGACGGGCAGTCGCTGGCCATCAGCAACGCGCGCCTGCTGCTGACGCAGCGGCTCAAGCTGCAGGGCTTCATCGTCAGCGAGCACATGCAGCTGTGGCCCGCGGCGCTGAAGGAGCTCGGTGCCGGCGTGGCCACCGGCCGCATCAAGTACCGCGAGAGCGTGGCCGAGGGCCTGGCCGCCGCGCCCGAGGCCTTCCTGGGGCTGCTGAAGGGCCGCAACTTCGGCAAGCAGGTCGTCAAGCTGGTCTGATGCCGATGGGCGTGCACTGGACCTGGTCGCGCTTCACCGACCTGGGCGTCGACAACCTCTACGACGCGCTGGCGCTGCGCTGCCGCGTGTTCGTGCTGGAGCAAGGGCCCTACCTCGACCCCGACGGCATCGACCGCCACGCCTGGCACCTGCTGGGCCGCGATGCGGACGGCGTGCTGCAGGCCTACCTGCGCGTGGTGGACCCCGGAGCCAAGTACGCCGAGCCGTCCATCGGCCGCGTCATCACCAGCCCCGAGGCCCGCGGCACGGGCCTCGGCCGGGTGCTCGTGGCCGAAGGCGTGGCGCGCTGCGCCGCGGCCTGGCCCGGCCAGGCCATCCGCATCAGCGCGCAGTCGCACCTGGCCGGTTTCTACGGCAGCTTCGGCTTCGTGCGCTGCAGCGACGACTACCTCGAAGACGACATCCCCCACTGCGAGATGTTGAAACCCGCGCCGAAGGAGACCCCATGACACTGCAAGCTGGCGACATCGCCGTCATCACCGGTGCCGCATCCGGCTTCGGCCTCGAAGCCAGCCGCGTGGCCGCGCGCCGCGGCATGAAGATCGTGATGGCCGACGTGCAGGCCGATGCGCTGGCCACCGCGCAGGCCGAGATCGAGGGCCTCGGCGCCGAGGTGCTGCCGTTCCGGCTCGATGTCTCCAAGGCCGCCGAGGTGGAGGCCCTGGCCGCCGCCACCTTTGCGCGCTTCGGCGTGCCGAACTTCGTGTTCAACAACGCGGGCGTCGGCGCCGGCGGCCTGATCTGGGAGCACACCGCGGCCGACTGGGACTGGGTGATCGGCGTCAACCTCATGGGCGTGGCCCACGGCGTGCGCGTGTTCACGCCGGCCATGCTGGAGGCGGCGGCCAGGAACCCGGCCTGGGAAGGCCACGTCGTCAACACCGCCAGCATGGCCGGGCTGCTGAACGCGCCCAACATGGGCGTCTACAACGTCAGCAAACACGCCGTGGTGTCGATGAGCGAGACGCTCCACCAGGACCTGGCGCTGATGACCGAGCAGGTACACGCCCACGTGCTCTGCCCGTACTTCGTGCCCACCGGCATCAGCCAGAGCCACCGCAACCGCCCGGCCGACATGGCCCCGGCGCGGCCGACGAAGAGCCAGCTCATCGCCCAGGCCATGAGCGACAAGGCCGTGGGCAGCGGCAAGGTCACGGCCGCGCAGGTGGCGCAGTTGGTGTTCGAGGCCTGCGACGAGCGCCGCTTCTACATCTACAGCCACCCGCACGCGCTGGGCGGCGTGCAGGTGCGGCTAGAAGACATCGTGACGCCGCGCAACCCGACCGACCCGTTCGCGGCCAAGCCGGAGATTGGCGCCGAGCTCAAGCGGCAGCTGCGCACAACCTGAGGCCCGGGCCTGGGTTCAGCCCAGGCCCGGCGCCGGCCCGGAGGTTCAGGCCGCGACGGGCGAGCCGCTGCGCGCCTTGCGCAAGGCAAAGCCGAGCAGCGTGCCCACTTGTCGCAGGTACTCCACGTGCGCGGGAGTCCAGTCCAGGATCTCGGTCGTGTTCTCGCAACAGAACAGCCCGAAGGGCTCGCCCGCCACGTTGATGCCGACGTCGAGCAGCGAGACGATGCCCAGCGGGTCGAAGTAGATCTCGTTGAAGCAGTCGGTCACCGGGTGGCGGCGGGCATCACCGGCCACGATCAGGCCGTCCTTGCGCATGGCCTCGAAGTAGGGGCCGAAGTCGTCTTCCTTCAGCACCGCGCCGCCACTCCAGGCGGCATCGGTGCGGTCGTAGAGGCTCAGGCACTCGATGCGGTCGCGCATCACAGGGTCCGGGTAGCACCAGAGGCTGGCCCGGGTGGCGCCGCTCTCCTCGGCCAGCACGAGCGTGAGGTCCTTGTAGAACTGATCGGCATCGACGCTGCCGTCCATGAAGCGCTTGGCCACGGCCATCACGCGGGTCTTGTCGACCATGAGGTCTCCAGGGGCTGGGCGGCCCTCGCCGCCACTGCAAGCCCTTTCGGCAACGCCGAGCCCGACTTGAGCAGGATCTTCAGCAAGCCAGCGCCAGCGCCTGCAGCGGCTGGCCGTTGCGCGCGTCGGTCACGACGAAGGCCACGCGCCGCGGGTGCTCGGCCACGCCGCGCGAGACCACGATCGAGGGCATGGTTCCGGCCGACGCAGCCCACGCCGCCACCGGTTCGTACAGGCGCACGACATGGTCGTGGCGCAGCGACTCGCCGCGGTTCTCGCCGGCCGTCACGCGGCTGCTGTGGCGGTCTTCGAGCACAGCCCAGTAGCCGGCGAGGCGGGTGTCCGCGCCGGACGCGGCCGCCACGGTGGCCACGACGCGGTCGCCCAGGCGCTCGAGCTTCAGGCTCGGCGCTGACGTGGCCCCCCGTGGGCCGGGCAGCGCCGGCCAGCGCCGCCAGTCGGCGCCGTCAACCACCACCTGGGGCGTGTAGACCTGGCGCGAGCCGGTGCGCTGCGCCAGTTCTTGCTGGCGGGTGGTGTGCGCGGCGGCGCCAAAGCGGTCGGGCCAGCCGAGGCGGTCCCAGTAGGTCACGTGGAAGGCCAGCGCCAGCACGTCCTGGCGACCGCGCAGCGTCGAGAGCCATCGGTCGGCCGGCGGGCAGGAACTGCAGCCCTCGCTGGTGTAGAGCTCCACGACGGTGGGCGCCACCGGCCCGCTGTGGGCGCGGCAGCTGCCGTCGGCTTGCGCCTGGGCCAGCGGCAGGGCGCACAGGGTGGCGGTGGCGAGCAGCCAGGGCAACGGCGAGGCAGGCATGCGGTACTCCGGGTGGGGCGGCGGGCCCCGTCCAGTCGCTCGCGCAAGCGTTTCGGTTTCAGCCCACCCGTGCCAGGAGCGGCGGCAGCGCGCGCACCAGCAGCGCCGCCCCCGTCAGCCCCAGCAGCGCCAGCACCACGCGCTTGAAGGTCTCGGTGCTGAGGCCGGCGTACAGCCGCGCGCCCAGCAGCACCGGCACCAGCACGGCAGCGGCCACCCAGGGCAGCAGCGACACCATCGGCGGCGTCACCATGCCGCGCGCGGTGTAGGCGGCCAGCGTCACCACCAGCATCGCGAGGTTGAAGTTCTGCACCACGGTGCGCAGTGTGTCGCGGTCCCAGCCGCGCAGCGTGGCCCACAGCGTGGGTATCGGCCCGGCGAAGCCCGCCACCGCGCCCGTAAGCCCGCCGGCCAGCCCCGAGGCCGCATCGGCCAGCCGACCGCCGCGGCGCAGCTGCGGGATGCGGCCTGAGAACAGCATCACCGGGCACCACACGGCCAGCAGCAGACCCACGGCGAGCTGGAAGGTCGGCGCGTCCAGTTGCGGCAGCAGCAGCAGCCCGAGCGGGATGCCGGCCAGCCCGCCGGCCAGCATCGGGCCCAGCTTGGCCCAGTGCAGCCCGCGCTTGACGGTGAACACGGCGATCAGCTGCCCCACGAGCGCACCGAACACCGACAGCGGCGCCACCATCTGCGGCGGCAGCCACCAGGCCCAGATCGAGGTCGCCACCAGACCGAAGGCAAAGCCCGAGAGCCCCTGCACGAAGCCGGCCACCACGGCCCCGGCAAGCACCACGACGAGCGTTGAATCCAGCATCAAATCCATCGGCTGCGATTGTCGCCGCGCCCCGCGCCTTACAGTCGCGCCCCCATGCACCCCGACTTCACGCTCGATGCCGCCGTCATCGGTGCCGGCCCCGCCGGCCTGATGGCCGCCGAGGCGCTGGCCCGCCAGGGCCGCGCCGTGCATGTCTTCGATGGCATGCCCTCAGTCGGGCGCAAGTTCCTGCTCGCTGGCAAGGGCGGGCTCAACCTGACGCATGGCGAGCCTTGGGAGCGCTTCGTCACGCGCTACGGCCCGCGCGCGCCGCAGCTGCAGGCAGCCCTCGATGGCTTTCCAGCGCAGGCGCTGCGCGATTGGGCGGCGGCGCTGGGCGTCGACACCTTCGTCGGCAGCAGCGGCCGTGTGTTCCCGAAAGACCTGAAGGCCGCGCCGCTGTTGCGCGCCTGGCTGCACCGGCTGCGCGGGCAGGGCGTGCAGCTGCACATGCGCCACCGCTGGCAAGGCTGGGCCGACGACGGCACGCTGCGCATGGCCACGCCGCAGGGCGAGCGCCGCGTGCAGGCCCGCGCCACCGTGCTGGCGCTGGGCGGCGCCAGCTGGCAACGCCTGGGCTCCGACGGCGCCTGGTGGCCCTGGCTGCAGGCGGCCGGCGTGGCGCTGCGTCCGCTGGTGCCCAGCAACTGCGGCTTCGACGTGGCCTGGAGCGAGAAGCTGCAGCGCGAACACGCAGGCGCGCCGCTGAAAGGCGTTCGGCTGGCCTTCGAGGGCTTCGAGCAGCTGGGGGAGATGGTGCTCACGGCCGGCGGCGTGGAAGGCAGCCTCGTGTACGCCGCCTCGTCGGTGCTGCGCGACGCCATCGCGCGCGGCGGCCACGCCACCTTCACGCTCGATCTGCTGCCCGACCGCGATGCCGCCTGGGTGGCGCGCGAGGTGGCGCACCCGCGTGGGAGCCGCTCGCTGGGCTCGCACCTGCAGTCGCGACTGAACCTCGGCCCGGCCAAGGCGGCGCTGCTGTGGGAGGTGGTGATGCGCCAAGAGCCGGACGCGCGCCAAGACTTGGCGCGCCTGGCGCAGCTGGTGAAGGCGCTGCCGGTCATGGTGACGGCAGCGCGGCCCATCGACGAGGCCATCAGCAGCGCCGGCGGCGTGGCCTTCGAGGCCCTCGACGCCCATCTGATGCTGCAGGCGCGCCCTGGGGTCTTCTGCGCCGGCGAGATGCTCGACTGGGAAGCGCCCACCGGCGGCTACCTGCTCACCGCCTGCTTCGCCACCGGCCTGGCGGCCGGCGAGGGCGCGGCGGCCTGGCTGGGTGCCTCGTAAACTCGCGCGCTTTCTTTCACGAGACCCTGCTCCCTTGGACCCGACCCGAGACCCGATTGCCCTGCAGATTGCCGCCGAACTGAAGGTTCGCCCGGCCCAAGTGGTCACCGCCGTCGAGCTGCTGGACGGTGGCGCCACCGTCCCCTTCATCGCCCGCTACCGCAAGGAGGCTACCGACGGCCTCGATGACATACAGCTGCGCGAGCTGGAGGTGCGCCTCGTCTACCTGCGCGAGCTCTCCGAGCGCCGTGCCGCGGTGCTGAAGAGCATCGACGAGCAAGGCAAGCTGACGCCCGAATTGAAGGCCTCCATCGAGGCCGCGCCCACCAAGCAGGAGCTCGAAGACCTGTACCTGCCGTACAAGCCCAAGCGCCGCACCAAGGGCATGATCGCCCGCGAGGCGGGCCTGGAGCCGCTGGCCGACAAGCTGTTCGCCGACCCCACGCTGGAGCCGCTGGCCGAGGCCGCCGCCTTCATCAACGCCGAGGGCGGTTTTGCGGATGCACCAGCCGTGCTCGACGGCGTGCGCGACATCCTCTCCGAGCGCTGGGCCGAAGACGCCGTGCTCATCCGCAGCCTGCGCGAATGGCTGTGGGGCGAGGCCTTGTTCCAGAGCAAGCTGGTCGACGGCAAGGACGGCAACCACACAGATGCCGCCAAGTTCCGCGACTACTTCGACTACGCCGAGCCCATCCGCACCGTGCCCAGCCACCGCGCGCTGGCGGTGTTCCGCGGCCGCACGCTCGAATGGCTGGATGCGAAGCTGGTGCTCGACGAAGAGATCGTTCCCGGCAAGCCTGGCCTGGCCGAAGGCCGCATAGCGCGCCACCTGGGCTGGGGCCACCAGCAACGCAAGGCCGACGAGCTGATCCGCAAGTGCGTGGCCTGGACCTGGAAGGTCAAGCTGTGCCTGAGCCTGGAGCGCGATCTCTTCGGCCGCCTGCGCGAAGAGGCCGAGGCCGTGGCCATCAAGGTGTTCGCCGACAACCTGCGCGACCTGCTGCTGGCCGCGCCCGCCGGCAAGAAGGTGGTGATGGGCCTGGACCCCGGCATCCGCACCGGCGTGAAGGTGGCCGTGGTCAGCGACACCGGCAAGGTGCTGGCCACCGACACCGTGTACCCGCACGAGCCGCGCTGCGACTGGGAAGGCTCGCTGCACTGCCTGGGCCGCCTCGTAGCCACGCACGGCGTGAACCTGATTGCCATCGGTAACGGCACCGCCAGCCGCGAGACCGACAAGCTGGCCGCCGACCTCATCGCGCGCATCGCGAAGCTCGCGCCCGACGTGAAGATCCTGAAGGTGGTGGTCAGCGAAGCGGGTGCGTCGGTCTACAGCGCCAGCGAGTTCGCTAGCAAGGAGCTGCCTGATCTGGATGTCAGCCTGCGCGGCGCGGTGAGCATTGCTCGGCGGCTGCAGGACCCGTTGGCCGAACTCGTGAAGATCGACCCCAAGAGCATCGGCGTCGGCCAGTACCAGCACGATGTGAACCAGGCGGGCCTGGCGCGCTCGCTCGAGGCGGTGGTGGAGGACTGCGTCAACAAGGTCGGTGTCGACCTCAACACCGCGAGCGCACCGCTCTTGGCGCGCGTGTCGGGCCTGAGCCCGGCCGTGGCGGCCAGCATCGTGCGCTGGCGCGACGCGCACGGCGCCTTCGCCAACCGCCGCCAGCTGCTCGACGTGACGGGCCTTGGCCCCAAGACCTTCGAGCAGGCCGCCGGCTTCCTGCGCATCCGCGACGGCGACAACCCGCTCGACATGACCGGCGTGCACCCCGAGACCTACCCGGTGGTGGAGAAGATGCTGAAGCAGGTGCAGCGCCCGGTGCACGAGATCATGGGCAAGGCCGACGTGTTGAAGGCGCTGCGGCCGGAAGCCTTTGCCGACGAGCGCTTTGGCGCGATCACGGTCAAGGACATCCTCGCCGAGCTCGAGAAGCCCGGCCGCGACCCGCGCCCCGACTTCGTGGTGGCGCGCTTCAACGACGGCGTCTCCGACCTCAAGGACCTGCAGCCGGGCATGCTGCTCGAAGGCACCGTCAGCAACGTGGCGCAGTTCGGCGCCTTCGTCGACCTGGGCGTGCACCAGGATGGCCTGGTGCACGTCAGCCAGCTCTCGAACAAGTTCGTCAGCGATGCACGCGAGGTGGTGCGCACCGGCCAGGTGGTGAAGGTGCGCGTGGTGGAAGTGGACCTGGCGCGCAAGCGCATCGCGCTGACGATGAAGCTCGATGCGCCCACCGGCGCGGCCAAGGCCGCCAGCGGTGGCGACAACCGCTTCCGCCCCGCCGCGCGCGGCGAGCAGCCGCGCAGCCGCGCGCCCGAGCCGGCCGCGGGCGGTAATGCGATGGCGGCGGCCTTCGCCAAGCTGCAGGGCCGGCGCTGATGCACCTGGCGGCGGCGCTGGTGCTGGCGCTGCTCGCACTGGAGTCAGGGTCGTCGCGGGCGCAGGCTCAGCCACAGACGCAGCCACATGCACAACAGGCGGTGCCGGCAGCGCCGGCCGCCTCGGCGCCTAGCACCTCCGTCACCGTGAAGGGCCGGCGCGACAACGAGGCCGAAGAGCGCCGCCACAGCGTGGTCGGCCTCACGGTGATCGGCCGTGACGAGCTCGACGCCCATGGCGACATCAGCGTGCTCGACGTGCTGGCCCGCGTGGCCGACGTCGACATCGACGGCGACATGCCACGGCTGCGTGGCCTGGGCGGCGGCTACACGCAGATCCTGCTGAACGGCGAACCGGCGCCGCCCGGCTTTTCGATGGACATGCTGGCGCCGGCGGACATCGAGCGGATCGAAGTCATGAAGGGCCCAACGGCCGAGTTCGGTGGCGTGGCTGGCATCATCAACATCATCCTGCGCCGCGCGCCGCGCCTGAAGCAGACCGAGTTGCGCCAGTCGATCGCATACCGCGCCGTGGCGCCCCAGGCCAGCACCAGCGTGTCGCATGGCGACCGCGTGGGCGCGCTCGGATTCCATCTGCCAATCACGCTGTTCACCTGGGCCAACGGCCAGCAGGTGACGAGCGAGCGCGACTCGCTCGATGCAGCCGGCGTGCGCAGCTCGCGCCACACCGAGCAGCAGGACCGTTGGCTCGGCAGCGGCCTGCAGTTTGCGCCGCGGCTGGACTGGACACTCGGCGAGCGCGACACGCTGCAGTGGCAGCTGATGTGGCAGGCTCACCGCTCGCGCAACGCCGGCGAACGCGAGACCGTGCCGCTGGCCGGCCCGCCGCCGACCACGCTGCAGTCGGCCTACCGCTCGCGCGGTGAGTGGGAGCTGGCGCGCAGCCAGTGGCAGTGGGTGCACAAGGCGGGCAGCGGGGCGCGGCTGGAGTTGAAGCTGGCGCTGCAGCAGTCGCTGTCGACGGGCCAGAGCCGCTCGGTCGGGCAGGATGCGAGCGGCGTGCTCACCGTCGCGCACGCGAGCGCCCATCGGCAAGAGGGCCGGCAGTGGTCGCAGGGCGGGCGGCTGCGGGTGCCCGCTGGCGAGCACCGCACCTGGAGCGGTGGCTGGGACGCGGAGCAGCGCGAACTCGACGAGCAGCGCGATCTGGTCGAAAACGGCGTGCCGCAGCGCACCGGCAGCCTGGGCGTGCCCTTTGCCGGCCGCACGCAACGCGGCGTGGTGTTCGTGCAGCACGAGTGGGCGCCGTCGCCGCGATGGTCGCTGTCTACCGCGTTGCGGGGCGAGCAGTGGGTTTTCGAGACTGCCGGCCCGCCGGGCATCGAGCGCCACCGCTACACGGCCCTGCTGCCGTTGCTGCACCTGCGCCATGCGCTCGACGACGCCGGCGGCGAGGTGCCGCGCGCCCCCGACATCGGCCTGCTGCTGCCGCGCTACAGCCTGGACGGCACCTACCCGCGTGAGGAGACCAACGCGCCGATCGCGCCCGACACGGCTGGCAACCCGGCGCTGTCGCCGGAGCGCGCCCGCGGCATCGCGTGCCCGAGGCAGGCCGGCCCGGCGCCGCACCTGCGGTAGGTCGCGCGGCCACCACGTGGCGCAGCGCCTTGTCGTTGTACCGTTCGCGCGTGGAACAGATCGATGACCCCGACGCCCGCCTCGAAGGTCAGCCGCCCTGGCGCCTGACGCTGGGCGCCGAGCGCCAGTGGGCGGCCGGACACGGCGCCGGCGCCACGCTGCTGCACACGCCGGGTTTTTCGACGCAGCAGAGCGACCGCCAGCGCCTTTGGCGCAGCGCGCAGACGCGGCTCGATGCCTTCGTGTCGTGGCGCCAGGCGGGTGCCGGCCAGTGGCGGCTGGCGGTGGTGAGCGCGCTGGCACCGGCGCAGCGCAGCCGCAGCGCGGTGAGCGATTTCGACGGCTTCGATGCCAGCGCCGCCACGCAACGCGACGGCGTGGCGCAGTGGACGGCCAGCTTCGTGACGAGGTTCTGATGAGCCGGCCCCGCGCCTTGCGCATCCTTGCCGGGCCGCTGGCGCGCGCCCACCTGCACGAGCGCGGCCTGGCGGCGGGCGACGTGCGCGCCGTGCCGGCAGCGGCCGGGGGCGCCAAGGGTCTGGTGCTGCTGCCGCTCGATCGCTTCCTGTTCGGCCACTGGCTGCCGCAATCGACGCAGACCGTGCACCTGCTGGGCGCCAGCATCGGCGCCTGGCGCATGGCCGCGGCCTGCGTGCGCGCCGAGGGCGGGGCCGACGCGGCACTGGCTGAGCTGGCCGAGGACTACATCACCCAGAGCTACCCGCACGCCCCGGGCCGCATGCCCACCGCGGCGGTGGTGTCCGAGCACTTCCAGCGCAAGCTGCAGCAGCGGTTGGGGGCGCGCGCCGCCGAGGTGCTGTCGCACCCGCGCTTTCGGCTGCACGTGTTCACCAGCCGTGGCCGTGGGCTGCTGCACCGGCCCGGCCGCCTGCGCCACCCGCTGGGCTGGGCCAGCGCCTTTGCGGCGAATGCGATGCACCGCAAGGCGCTGGGCGGCTGGCTTGAGCGCATCGTCTTCGCCGACCCGCGCGAGCCCTTGCCGCTGCCGCTGAACGACTACCCCACGCGCCAGGTGCCGCTGACCGCGCACAACCTGACGCCGGCCGTGCTGGCCAGCTGCGCCATCCCGTTCGTGCTCGAGGCCGTGCGCGACGTGCCCGGCGGCCCGCCCGGCAGCTACTGGGACGGCGGCATCACCGACTACCACCTGCACCTGGACTACAGCGCCTTCGGCGACGGCCTCGTTCTGTATCCGCACTTCGGCCCGCACGTCGTGCCCGGCTGGCTCGACAAGCCCTGGAAGCGCCGCCACGCGGCCACCGATGCGCTGTCGCGCGTGGTCCTGGTGGCGCCGCGCGACGAGTGGATCGCCGCGCTGCCCGGTGGCAAGCTGCCCGACCGGCGCGACTTCAAGACCTGGGGCGACGACGAGGCCGGCCGCCAGGCGGTGTGGCGCGGCGCGCATGACGAGTCGCAGCGCCTGGCCGACGAGTTCGCGGAGTGGGTCGCACGCGGCGGCCGGGCGGGGCAGGGCGTGGAGATCGAGCCGCTGCCGTGACATCCGCCGTTCGGGCTGAGCCTTTCTCCATTCGGGCTGAGCCTGTCGAAGCCCAACCGCTCGCCCTGAGCCTGTCGAAGGGTCGGGCTGAGCCTGTCGAAGCCCAACCGTTCGCCCTGAGCCTGTCGAAGGGTCGGGCTGAGCCTGTCGAAGACCTGGTGAGGGCAAAGCTGCCTACAATCTGTCCGAGTTTCGACGCAACAAGGGCAAGGAAAGGCGCGACGGTTATGACACCGCGGACTACGAGCTTCACCGCCACCGGCTTCTAGAGCCGGCCGATCCGCGCATGTCCGAACGATCCTCTCTCCATCGAACGAAGCGCGGCGACCCCGCGCTTTTTTCTTGGCCCTAAGGACACCCCATGATCCAGATCACGCTCCCCGACGGCGCCCGCCGCGAGTACCCCGGCCCCCTCACGGTGGGCGAGGTGGCCGCCAGCATCGGCCCGGGCCTGGCCAAGGCCGCGCTCGCCGGCAAGGTGGACGGCCGCGTTGTCGACCTGAGCCACCGCATCGAGGCCGATCACCGAGAAGGACGCCGACGGCCTGGAAGTCATCCGCCACAGCACGGCGCACCTGCTGGCCTACGCCGTGAAGGAGCTGTTCCCCGAGGCGCAGGTGACGATCGGCCCGGTCATCGAAAACGGCTTCTATTACGACTTCGCCTACAAGCGCCCGTTCACGCCGGAAGACCTGGCCGCGATCGAGAAGCGCATGGGCGAGCTGGCCGCCAAGAACGAGCCCGTGATCCGCCGCGTGCTGCCGCGCGACGAGGCCATCGCGCTCTTCAAGGCCCAGGGCGAGCACTACAAGGCC
>JBIJAP010000295.1:0-4897 GCA_044345715.1 Rubrivivax sp. | reverse complement strand
ATGCGCAAGTCGCTGGCCAAGAGCAGCGGCTTCCAGAGCTGGCAATACCGCTGCATCGAGTTCCGCCTGGGCAACAAAAACGCCGCAATGCGCCGGCCGCACGCCCACCGGCCCGACCTGCTGGCCGAGGTCGACGTCGCTTTCCACGCCCCGAGCCTGTACGACGAGGCCCTGCGCCTGCTGGCCCGCCGCGGCTTGCCGATGCCCGCCAGCCACACCGAGCGCGACTGGACCCAGCCCTACGCCGAAAGCCGCGAGGTCGAGGCCGCCTGGCTGCAGGTGTACCGCGCGCCGCGCCAGCACTGGGACCTGTACCAGCTGGGCGAGGAGCTCACCGACCTCGAAGACGCGTTCCGCCTGTGGCGCTTTCGGCACGTCACCACGGTGGAGCGTGTCATCGGCTTCAAGCGCGGCACGGGCGGCACCGGCGGCGTGAGCTACCTGCGCAAGATGCTCGACGTGGTGCTGTTCCCCGAAATCTGGCGCCTGCGCACCGACCTTTGAAAGCCCCCCGATGAAGAACCCCCTGTCTGCCTTTCCCATCACGAAGCGCTGGCCCGCCCGCCACCCGAAGCGGCTGCAGCTGTACTCGCTGCCCACGCCCAATGGCGTGAAGGTGTCGATCGCGCTCGAGGAGCTCGGCCTGCCCTACGAGGCGCACCGCGTCGACTTCGCGAAGAACGACCAGCTCACGCCCGAGTTCTTGTCGCTGAACCCGAACAACAAGATCCCGGCGCTCATTGACCCCGACGGCCCCGGCGGCCAGCCGCTGGCGCTGTGGGAGTCCGGCGCCATCCTGATGTACCTGGCCGCCAAGACCGAGCGCCTGCTGCCGGCCGACACCGCCGCGCGCTGGCAGGCCACGCAGTGGCTGATGTTTCAAATGGGCGGCGTCGGGCCCATGTTCGGCCAGCTCGGCTTCTTCCACAAGTTCGCCGGCAAGGACTACGAGGACAAGCGCCCGCGCGACCGCTACGTGGCCGAGTCGCGCCGGCTGCTCGGCGTGCTGAACACGCAGCTCAAGGGGCGCGACTGGCTGCTGGGTACGGAGTACAGCCTCGCCGACATCGCCGTGTTCCCTTGGGTGCGCAACCTCGTCGGCTTCTACGACGCCGGTGCGCTGGTGGGTTTCGGCGACTTTGCCGAGGTGCAGCGTGTGCTCGAGGCCTTCGTCGCGCGGCCGGCGGTGCAGCGCGGGCTGCTGGTGCCTGCGGCCCCCACGTGAGCGGGCTGTGAGCGGCATGGCCCCGCCCGACCGCCGCCCGCGCCCTGCCCGCCCCCGCCTCGTCGACAGCCTGCTCGCGGCTGGCCCGCTGATGGCCGGCGGCCTGTTGCTCGGCCTGCTGATGTTGTTCGGGGTGGCCTGGCGCGTGCTCGACCCCACCCCTGCCAAGCACATCGTCATCGCCACCGGGCCCGAGCAAGGCGCTTATGTCGAGTTCGCCAGCCGCTACAAGCCACTGCTCGAGGCCCAGGGCCTGACGGTGGAGCTGCGGCCCAGCCAGGGCTCGAGGCAAAACCTGCAGTGGCTGCGCGATGCGTCCAGCGGCGTGCAGGCCGCGTTTGTGCAGAGCGGCGTCGATGACGACAGCGACAGCGACGCACCACCCGCGCTGCTGTCGCTGGGCAGCGTGGCGCCCGAGCCGCTGTGGCTGTTCTACCGCGCCGCCGCTGCGAAGCAGCCGCCGACGCGGCTGTCTGAGCTCGAAGGCTGGCGCGTCCACACCGGCCCGGCCGGCGGGGGCACCGGCACGCTGCTACGCCGTCTGGCTGCTGCCAACGGGCTGACGACGCCGCCCGTGCCGGCCGACGAGCGCGAGGCCGTGCACGCCGTGGTCGAGCTGGTGCAAGGCCGCATCGACGCGCTGGCCATGGTGTCGGCGGCCGATGCGCCGCTGGTGCAGTACCTGCTGCGCACACCCGGCGTGGCGCTGTTCGACTTCGCGCAGAGCGAGGCCTACGCGCGCCGCTTCGCATTTCTCACGCCGCAGCTGCTGCCGCGCGGCGTGGTCGACCTCGCCACTGATCGGCCCGCGGCCGATGTGCGCCTGGTGGCGGCCACCGCGTCGCTCGTGGTCCGCGCCGATCTGCACCCGGCGCTGCAGCAGCTGCTGGTGCAGACGGCCGGCGCGGCGCACACCGGCGGCGGCTGGTTCGCGCGGCCCGGCCAGTATCCCAACCCGGCGGCGAGCGAGTTCCCGCTGGCCGACGAAGCCGCCCGCCACTACCGCAGCGGCCCGCCCTGGCTGCAGCGCTACCTGCCGTTCTGGCTGGCCAACATCGTCGACCGCATGTGGGTGGTGCTGCTGCCGCTGTTGGCGGTGCTGCTGCCGCTGTCGCGCGTGCTGCCTCCGCTCATCACGCTGCGGCTGCGCTCGCGGGTGTACCGCTGGTACGCGCACCTGCGCTCGCTCGAGGCCGAGCTCGATATCGCCGAGGCCGACCTGTCATCTCTCAGCGAGCGGCTCGAACAACTCGACCGCCAGACCGAGAAGATCGGCGTGCCGCTGGCCTACGCCCACGAGCTGTACGACCTGCGCGCGCACATCCACGGCGTGCGCAAGCGGCTGGCGCAGCGGCAGATCGCGGCTCAGCCGGCGGCGTCGTAGGCTCGCCGAAGCCAGCTTGTCAGCAGCGCATCCACCTCGGCCGGGCTGCCGATGCGCGTGGTGGCCTGGCACATGCCACCGGGAGGCAGGCGCTTCAGCCGCGGGTGATCGGGCAGATCCTTGGCGTTCAAACCGATCTCGACCAGCTCCTTCGTCGCCGGGCCCACCATCGCAAACTGCTTCTGGCGCCGCAAGCTCACGTAACCCTTCTTCGGCGCCCGCTCGAAGGCACCAAAGGCCTGCACGGCAACCATCACGGCCTCGTGCACCGGGCGCAGGCCGGCCTTGGCACCGCTGTAGATCGTGTCCAGAGGATCACCCGCGTCTGACGCGGGGGCGGGGGCGGGAGCAGGGGCGGCGCCGAGATCGGGTAACGGCTTGCCGGCGAAAAGCGCCACCGCGTTGGCATCGCCGTAGCCCAACCCGACCTGCGCCATCAGCCAGGCGCGCCGCTCGCCGTGCTTCGTGGCGCCGCCGGCGGCGGCGGCAGCCAGCAACTCGGCAATCGAGCGGCCGGTGCGGGCCTGGATGTTGCGCAACTGCGTGAGGGTCGCGGCCTGAGGGTCTGCCATGGTGCTGCTCCGTCGGGAACGAGAGCGCATGGTCCTGCGGCAACGGGCCATCCGCCATCGGGACCGACTCCTAGAATCTGACGCTTTCCTGCCTGCTGCAGAGGACGCTGCTCATGGACACCCGCACCTCCCCCATCCGGCTGCGCATCGCGCAACTTCGCGACGTGCTGGCGCAGCACGGCATGCACGCGCTGCTCGTGCCCAGTGCCGATCCGCACCTGAGCGAGTACCTGCCCGGCCGCTGGCAGGCGCGTGAGTGGCTCTCGGGCTTCACCGGCAGCATGGGCACGCTGGTGGTGGCCCTCGACGAGGCGGTGCTGTTCGCCGACAGCCGCTACTGGACGCAGGCCGAGGCCGAGCTCGCCGGCACCGGCATCCGCCTGGAGAAGATCAGCACCGGCGCGGCCACCACGCACATCGACTGGCTCGCGCGCCAGGTGCCGCGCGGCGGTGTCGTGGCCGTCGACGGCCAGGTGCTCGGCCTGGGCCAGCACGCGGCGCTGGTGCGCGCGCTCGACGCCGCCGGCGTGCTGCTGCGCACCGAGCTCGACCTCGTCGACGCCATCTGGCCCGATCGCCCCACACTGCCGCCGCAGCCGGTGTACGAGCACCTGCCGCCGCAGGCCACGCAAAGCCGCGCCGCCAAGCTGGCCGCCGTGCGCGCGGCGCTGGCCGCGCAGGGCGCCACGCACCACCTAGTGAGCACGGTTGACGACCTGGCCTGGATCACCAACCTGCGCGGCAGCGACGTCACCTACAACCCGGTGTTCCTGGGCCACCTGCTGCTCGACGCCACGGCCGGCACGCTGTTCGTCGGCGACGGCAAGGTGCCGGCAGGCGTGGCCGCGGCGCTGGCGGCCGATGGCATCCGGCTCGCGCCCTATGCCGGCGCCGCCGCGGCGCTGGGCGCGCTGCCCGCGGGCAGCACGCTGCTCATCGACCCCAAGCGCGTGACGCTCGGCCTGCGCCAGGCCGTGGCCGCCGAGGTGGCGGTGAAGGAGGCGATCAACCCGAGCACGCTGCTGAAGAGCCGCAAGAGCGCCGCCGAGGCCGCGTTCGTGCGCGAGGCCATGGCCCAGGACGGTGTGGCGATGTGCGCCTTCTACGCCTGGTTCGAGGCTGCTGTGGCGCGCGGCGAGCGCATCACCGAGCTCACCGTCGACGAGCGGCTGAGTGCCGAACGCGCCCAGCGGCCGGGCTTCATGGGCCTGAGCTTCTCGGTCATCGCCGGCTACAACGCCAACGGCGCGATGCCGCACTACCGCGCCAGCGACGAGCACCATGCTGTCATCCAAGGCGACGGCCTGCTGCTCATCGACAGCGGCGGCCAGTACCTCGGTGGCACCACCGACATCACGCGCGTGTGGCCCATCGGCACCGTGAGCCCAGCCATGAAGCGCGACTACACGCTGGTGCTCAAGGGCACGATGGCGCTGAGCCGCGCGCGCTTTCCGCGCGGCACCCCGAGCCCCATGCTCGACAGCCTCGCGCGCGCGCCGCTGTGGGCCGAGGGCATCGAGTTCGGCCACGGCACCGGCCACGGCGTGGGCTACTTCCTGGCCGTGCACGAAGGCCCGCAGAGCATCAGCAAGGCCGTGCCCGTGCCCGAGATG
Source organism: Rubrivivax sp. (assembly GCA_044345715.1). GTDB lineage: Bacteria > Pseudomonadota > Gammaproteobacteria > Burkholderiales > Burkholderiaceae_C > Rubrivivax. The sequence continues at coordinate 103 of JBIJAP010000295.1, read as the reverse complement.
GCGATGGAGCCGGGCATGATCACCAGCATCGAGCCCGGCGTGTACCGCGAAGGCCAGTGGGGCGTGCGCATCGAGAACCTGGTGCTCAACGTGGTGGCCGCCA
>JBIJAP010000294.1:0-4917 GCA_044345715.1 Rubrivivax sp. | reverse complement strand
TGGACGCGCTGCGCAAGACCTTCGGCCTGCCGGGCATGCGCATCCTGCAGTTCGCCTTCAATGGCGACGCGACTGACCGCTTTCTGCCGCATAACCACGAGCCCGACACCGTGGTCTACACCGGCACGCACGACAACGACACCGTCGCCGGCTGGTGGGCCACCGCCACCGACCACGAGCGCCACTTTGCGCGCGGCTACCTGGCCACCGACGGCCACGACATGCCCTGGACGATGATCCGCGCCGCCATGGCCAGCGTGGCCGACACCGCCGTGCACCCGATGCAGGACGTGCTGGCCCTGCCCACCGAATGCCGGATGAACTTTCCGGGGCAAGAGAGCGGCTGGTGGCGCTGGCGCTTCCAGTGGAGCCAGGTGCAGCCCTGGCATGCGGGGCGGCTGGCGGAGCTGTGCCGCTTGTACGGACGCTAGATCGCCTTCAGCGCCGAAGCATCGTTTCGATGCAGCGCACCACCGCCGTCGCCTCGTCGATGCTCGCCAGGCCGTGCTCGGCACGGCCCTCCAGCAGCGCGGCCAGGCCGTCGAGCGTGTGCGCGGTGTTGTCGACCCGCTCGGAGACTTCGCCCCGGTAGTCGAGCCGCGACCAGCCCGTCAGCGCCACTCTGCCGCGTTCGCCCTGCACCTCGAAGCGGTTGTCGTCGGCCACCTCGCCGGCCACCGCCGCGTCCACCCTCACCTGCACATCCCGATGAACCCAGCGCGCGCGCAGCGCCGTTTCGGCCTGGCCGGGCTCGCGCTGCAGCTCCACATCGGCCACGGCCGCCGGCCCGAACAAGCGCAGGGCCTGGAAGGCAAAGTGCGACAGCACCTCGCGCGTGAAGCCGCCTTCGGCCGGGCCGGCCAGCCAGGTGCTGGCGCCGGCCTGCCAGGCGCGCGGCCAGCGCGCAAAGCGCAAATGGATGTGGGCCGAGAGAACGGTGCCGATCTCGCCGCCCTGCACGATGCCGCGCATGCGGCTCGCGGCCGTGCCGCGGGCAAACGGAAAGTTCACGGCAAACGGCAGGCCCGAGTGCAGCACGGCCTCGCGCAGCGCCTCGGCCTCGGCGATGTCGTGCGAGAGCGGCTTTTCGCAGAAGCAGCCCTTGCCGGCCTGCAGCACGCGGCGCACCGCGCCGGCATGCCAGGCCGGCGGTGAAGCGATGTAGACCGCCTGCACCGCCGCGTCGTCCACCAGGTCGCCTACCCAAGCCGCCGCGCGCACGCCGCTGGCCTGCGCCAACGCGGCCTGCAAGGCGTTCGCGTCGGGGTCCCAGGCCGCCACGACGCGGAAGCGCGGGTGCTGCTGCAGGGCCGCGATCATCCGGCGGCCCATGATGCCGGTGCCGATGACGCCGATGCCGAAGCGGCCCGCGCTGGCGGAGCTTGGCGTAACGGGTTCGATGGCCATGGCTGCCTCAGGCCGCCATGCGCGGGTAGTCGGTGTAGCCCGTGGCGCCGGCCGCGTAGTAGGTCTTGGGATCCGGCTCGTTCAGCGGCGCGCCGGCACGCAGCCGTTCCACCAGATCAGGGTTCGCGATGTAGGCGCGGCCAAAGACGATGGCGTCGGCACTGCCCTCGTCGAGCGCGGCTTGCGCCGTGGCGGCCGTGAAGCCGCCGTTGCGCAGCAGCGGCCCCGGGAAGTGCTGGCGTGCCACGGCGGCGATGCGGCGCTCGGCATCGAGCGCCGGGTCCATGTGGCGCAGCTCGAGGTAGGCGATGCCGCGCGCGCCCAGCTGCGCGGCCACATAGGCCAGCAGCGCCTCGGGATCGCTGTCCACCAGATCGTTGCTGCCCGCCAGCGGCGAGAGGCGCAGGCCGACACGCCCTGCCCCCGCTTCGGCCACGGCCGCGTCCACACACTCCAGCAGCAGCCGGGCGCGGTTTTCGATGCTGCCGCCGTAACGCTCGAAGCCCGGGCCGCGGCGGTCGTTCACGCCATCGCGCAGGAACTGGTCGAGCAGGTAGCCGTGCGCGCCGTGCAGCTGCACGCCATCAAAGCCCGCCTGCAGCGCGCGGCGCGTGGCCCCGCGGAACAGCTCGACGATGGCGGGCAGCTCGTCGTCGCGCAGGCGGCGCGGCTGCTCGTAGGGCTGCTTGCCGCTGGGCGTGTTGATGAGGCCCTGGATGGCCCGTTCGCCGCTGCTGATGGGCTGCACGCCGCCGTTCAGGCTGGAATGCGCCGAGCGCCCCGGGTGCCAGATCTGCAGCTGCATGCGCCCGCCCGCCGCGTGCACGGCATCGGTCACACCGCGCCAGCCGGCGGCGCAGGCGTCGTCGTAGATGCCGGGCTCGCCGGTGAAGGCGCAGCCATCGGCAGCCACCATCGTGGCCTCGGCGATGAGCAGGCCGGCCGAGGCGCGCTGCGCGTAGTGCTCGGCCATCAGTGCGTTGGCGATGTGGCTGCGGCCGGCGCGGGCCCGCGTGAGCGGCGCCATCAGGATGCGGTTGGGCAGCGTCAGCGTGCCCAGGGTCAAGGGGTCGAAGAGCGTGGGCATTCGCGAAGGCATTCGGTCCGAAAGGAGTTGTGGCGGGCGCTCGCCACCCCGGCCAGCGGCGGGCTGCGAGAAACCGGCATTGTCGCGAGCGGCTGCAGCGCGTGCAGCGCGCCCGGCAATCAACGCACGCGGCTCCAGGTGGCGCCCTCGTCGGTAGACCGCATCACGCGGCCCTGGGCCAGCACGGCCAGCAGCGCGCCGTCGTGCCGGTCCATCCGCAGCGAACGCACGAGGACCGGGTTGCCGCCGGGTACCTCGCCCGACTTCTTCCAGGTCTTGGCGCCATCGCGGCTGACCATCAGGGCGTAGGTTCCGCGCGAAGGCTCTGGCCGCACCCCGATTCTTGCTTTTGAATCCTGGGTGGGGCGCTGGCAGCGGTACGTGGAGCAGGTTTGCCGTCGACGGCGCCAAGCTGCCCTGCAGACGCCAGCAAAGGACTCGGCGACAAGCACCAGGAATTGGTGCACAGCGCGGCGCGGCCATTGACTGCGCGCAGGGCAGGCGGCTATGGTGATAGCGCATCGCCACTGATCGGCAACATCCGCCACAACAGGGACCTGAGCCAATACCGTGCCGTTAAGTCGCATTTGCGCGTTTACCCGAGTTCGCTGACGGCCGCCCGCGCCTGAAAGGCCGTGCCTCCGAGACCCACAACGCCAAGGCTTTGCCGCGCGATCGGAGCAGTGTTTGGTCCTGAGCCGCTTTGCGCTGCGCGGCGACGACAAAGGGGCACGCAGTGGCGGCTGTTTCGCTTGTTGCGCAGCATCGAGAGACTGGCGAACATCGCAGCCTGGACTTGAGTGGAGCCAGAGCGGTGTTTTCGGCCATCTGCACAGCCTTGAACTCCCTAATAATGAACGAACGCGAAACCCTTCAAACGCAGACGATTGATGAAGACAACATCCCGAGCCGACGAAGAAAAGAGGCTGATACACAAATGCTTGGCCGAAAGATAATTCTGACGTTCTTGGCGGGCGTTACTGCAACCGGTGCATTGTTTTTTCTGTGGATTACGCAAACCCCAAGTGTTACCTATGTTCGCCACGTTGCGACAAAAGATATAAACAATTATCCCCAAGAGGGGGAGATTGTGCCTGGAAAGATCTACATCAACGACAAGTTTGTTTTGAGTGTCACTGTCGAGAACGAAGGCTACCTCCCCGCTTATAGTTCCTCTGTACGTATTGTTAGTCCCAATAGTGTAACGGTCGATAGTCAGCGAAGTCCGCCGGAGTTGCGGCGGGAGTCTGTATTCTACAATGACAAAACACACTCCTCCTCTCGGCAGGCTTGGGTAATTCCCATTGGCACTCTCCGATCGGGTGGAACTAAAAACATCACTCTGACCATGAGCTCAATGTCAGTCGGTACAATTTGGTTTCAGATTGAGGCAGAAGGCTTTTTACCGTCATTGATCAGGAGATCAAATGATTATCGTATGGTCATTGACAGTACGGCAGCGGCAACAACGAAGCCGATGCGACGCGGTGATGTTCATGTTGTGTTGCAGTTTCGAGCGTACAGCATTTGCCAGCGGCGGTTTCCTTGCAAAGATATGAATTCTGATGGCTCATGTCGCTCCTATCCGAACTCTGATGACGCGAGGGCTTGTGTCATTTCTGAAACTAAAAAGCAGTACGAAGCCTGTGAAACAAGACTTTATGATGAGCGCGCATTAAGTTTGCAGCTCGATTGCTTAATTAGCAAGCATGGCTTTAAGTTACCATTGTCGCAATGATTCGAGAAGCAAAACCCGCAGCCAAGGTGTATGCCGCAGGTGCAGTTTTCCGACAAGCGCTTGCCTCTGCACAAGGCAAAGTTACTTGGTCGGCCCTGCAAAATCCCCAGAACCCACGTGAATGCGATTTGGGGTAAACGATGTGCACGGGATCCCGCAAGAACCGTTGGTTGGTGAATTGAATCGGGGTTGTCGGAAATTCTGAGTGTGAGGCGGTTTACTGAATTAGCTGTTGGCTGATTTCTCTACAGCCTTCAGGCCCCTGCCAGGCCGCCGGAGGCGGCCTCCACCTGCTGCCGAAACGCCCCAGGCGGCCGACCCAGCAGCCGATGAAAAGACCGCCGCATGCGCTCGGCGTTGCCAAAGCCGCAGTCTTCGGCAATGCGCTGCAGCGAGGGCTGGCCGCTTTGCAGCGCGGTGCGGGCCGCCTCTACGCGCAGGCGTTCCACGGCCTGCGCCGGCGTGGCGCCTGTCTCGGCCCTGAAGCAGCGCGCAAAGTGGCGCGGGCTCATGCAGGCGCGGGCCGCCAGCGCGTCGACGCTGTGGTCTGCCTGCAGCAGGCTGCGCACCTGCTCGAGCAAGGCGCCGAAGCGGCCCTCCGGGCGCTGCAAATCCAGCAGCGGTGAAAACTGCGATTGCCCGCCCGGGCGCCGGCGCTCCACCACCAGTTGCCGCGCGGCCTCGC